>VBOL01000017.1:11328-13092 GCA_005887945.1 Nitrospirota bacterium | reverse complement strand
CGATGATCGCAAGATGGGTGGCTGACTGGGCATCCATGCCGGCGACGGCCTTGCCCTTCTGGCCGATGAGGCTTTCGTATTCCGCCGCGCCCCGCAGGCCGCCGATCAGGCCGTTGATCTGCCCGCTGCGCAACAACGGATACAACCCCGGCGCCATGACGCCCGTGCAGCCTCCGGCGAGTTCGAACTTGTACTTGTCCTTGCCGAACACGTACCAGGCTTCCACACCGGGATTGCCGGCGCCCAGGCTGACGGCATAGCTCACATCACGCAGGCTGGCGATGCCTTGCAGTACTGGTAACCCCTTCGTGGGCTTGCCGTTGTAGTCGGCTGGAAACGCGCCATAGAGGTCCTGCCCCATGTTGATGATGACGGCAGTCCCGCCGGGGCTCCACCCAAGGAACACATAATCCTTCCCGCTTTCCTTGCCCATCTCGCGGGCAACCTGCGTGACGACCTGGTCGGCCATGCCGGTGCCGGAGACCCAAAGCGTCATCGCGATCACGCGGAGGTTCTTCCTGAAGGCATGACGCAGCAGCGAAATCGCTTGAGGATGCAGCTCAGGCTTCGATGCCGGATCGAAGTCCAGCGAGAGCAGAAACACGGACCCCTCAGGGAGCGCCTCGATGTAGTCGTACACCCCGCGCACCTCCGGCGAAATCTTGATCGGCAAACCAACCGGGTAGAGCAGCGGGAGAAGCGTACAGAGACCGATCACCAGGAAGATGATCCGTCTATCAATGCGCAACATTCGTTCAGCGAAGGTCACAGGGCGACCTCGCAAGTAAAAAGTAACAAGGTAAAAGGAAACAGTTCTGCGATCGAGCAGATTCCTTTTATGGTCGGGTCTACTTTTGCCTTTTTACTTTTCACTTTTTCCTTACTCTTTGCCTCCTCCCAGATACGATCGTTCCATGCTGAAGATGATCTTGATGGAGAGTGCGACCGTGCCGAGGCTGACGCCGATCAAGATCGCGCGCCGCACCGACGCGTTCAGCACGTTCAAGATCCACTGTGATAGGTCGCCGCTGAGCGGGAGCAGATATTCTCCGAGCGGGACGCGGCCCATCATGACGATCACCGCCGCAATGAGCAGCACCGCTGCCTCGCGACTCCGCGCGCGGAACGACCGATAGGCTGCCGAGGCGATGAAGAACGCGAGGATGGTGAACATCGTCCCCTGGAGCGGGACCATCATGAAGTTATAGATCCACCCAAAGGCCGTCATGGTGCCGTCGACGGCCTCCTTGCCGTTCGACCACAGGCCGACCGCAATGGTAGCCAGCATGCTGACATAGAGGACGAAACTATAGCCCCATCCTGCTTCTTTGCGCCGGATCTTGATGGCATGGATGTGGAACAGGCTGCTGACGCCAAGCACCAGCGCGAACCCGCCGATGATCTGGAGCCACTTGGTGACGGAGGTCAGCATCTGCTCCGAGGCCGGGTGCGGCACATAGTATTGCGCTGCGAACACCAGGCCGGTGATGAGCGTGATCAGGAGCGGGACCTGTCGGCGGAGAAAGATCATTTCACGTCTTTGAACAGGTCCAGAAATAATTGCGGCCACTGCGCGTCGAACATGACCCCGAGGGTGGCCACTAGGGTCCCTATGCCGAGTACGCCGAGGATGAGCGCCTTGCCGATGTCCTGTCCGCGAAGCGTGCCTACCTGAACCGGTTCTCTGGAGAGATAGGCGCTGGCGGCGTAGAGCTCCTCCCCGATCAAGGTGTAGTCGCAGGTTGTGACGAAGAACGGGAGCTG
>VBOL01000017.1:0-11076 GCA_005887945.1 Nitrospirota bacterium | reverse complement strand
CATAGGCTGCCGTGCGCTTGGCCACGCGCCCGAGAATGACTGCCGCGGCAATGGTTGAGGGATCACTCATGTCGTGGGCGCCGGTGAGGTAGAGGATCGGCTTACCCAACTCGGTCGCGCGGCCGATGGCCTCATCCACAGCATCGAGGCCGGGAATGCGCCGGAGAAAGATCTCCCGCTTTCTGGCTGTACTGATGGCGTAGAACACGATGCCGCCGAACAGGAGCGCCAGCAACAGATTATTTACCTGATTCCAGTTCATCCAGTTCGGTTGTGGCGTAACCTGCACCGGCGTGGCGATTCCACGATCGTCACTCAGCACGGCAGCCACGGTGATGCTGTAGGCGGTCCCGTCGTTCAGCTCGACCCCCCGCCCACTCCTCAGCGTGAACTGGTGCTGGTCTCCAGTCGTCGGCCTTGTCCACCAGGGCCACTTGGATTCACGGACATAGTGTTGGTTCGCGGGGAACTCCGCCACGACTTTCATCGCAGCTGGATCTGGCACCGTGGTTCCCTCGCTGAGTAAGACCTGATACCTGGCTGCAGCACTATCGTAGGGAGCGGGTGACCAGATCACAGTCAGGCTGCCGCCGCCATCGCTGGGGGTATCGAACGCACGAACATCTTGCGGTGGCGCGAGAGGCGTCTGTGCAAAAACGACAGAGTGTAAGAAACCGGTGACACAGGCAGCGAGAAAGAAAAATCGTGCGAATGACCCCGCGACGCCTGAGACGACAGGGTATTGCACCACCGCGCTGCCATTACCCCTTACCCCTAACCCCTTACCCCTCACGCTTCTTAAGCTCCTTCGATCAATTCGATATTCGCGCGCGGGATCATGGCCGTGCTCCTGTCGGCAAAGCGGACTTCCATCACGCGCACGTCACTCTCGGTCGGAATCTTCTGAAGATCGGACGGCAGGCTCGCGACTTTGCCGATTTTTCCAAACAACGGATCTCGAATGATGCGAACCTGGTCGCCGATCCGGATGCCTTCCCGCTGCGGAACGGTTGCCGCGCCGTGATCGCTCAATGCGCCTGCGCCTTTGGGAATGATGATCTCCGGCCGAATGACGCCGGCGCGAATTTGCGTGGCGCCTGAGATCGAGGCCGGTTGTCCTGCATGAGCGGAGAGAAGCGCAAACGTTTTGTCGGCCATGGGGATGGCCCCGAACCCTTCGGTGAGAATCAGGGTAAAGCCGACCTGTTCCGTGCCCGTGATGGCCACGCCAAGGTCGTAGCCCAGAAGTGCGCGCAAATCCTTATCATGAATGCCGCCAATAACCAAGCCCGTAACCCCCACCTCTTTCGCTCGAGCCAGCGCGTCCGAAGAAATGAAGGAACCGCCCACAACGACCTTGTCTTTCATGTCTGCGGTGAGGTGACGAGGCGTGAGCACTTCGTCAGGCGACGTCACCGCGATCACAATCTCGCCCCAGGTTTCACCGCCGATGCCGAAGATGCCCTGCACCAGACTGCAATCCGTTTCAACCACGACGCCTTGCTGCGGAATCACTTCGACAATGCGCCCGTCGACATAACCCAACAACTCCAGCACGCGCGGTGGCTCTCGCAACAGCACCTGCCCCGTGACGGGAGAAATGGATTCCACGACACCGGTGATCGGCGAGAGGACTTCCGTCTTCAGCCACTTGATGAGCGGTTTGTTCTCGGCCAGGATCTCGTCCTTCTGCACCGGGTCGCCGGCCTTCTTGATCAAATACTCATGGATCTCATCCGGCGCCACGCCCAACTGATTGGCGAGATTCATGGGATAGACCTTCCCGGGCAATTCCGCACGAGCCACCGCCTGATTCGCGCGCACGGTCTCCCCGGTTGTGACCAGGACGCGGCCAGGCAGCGATAACATCCGTCGACGACGGACCACGGTCTGTTCTGTGACGGTTAATCCTGGGGTATAGGAATGGGCCATTGTTAAAATAGGTTACGGTCGAGGTTCAGGTTGAGCAATGATGTTAGCGCTTGGTTCTTCTTTGCCTCAGCCTTGACCTCAACCTGCTTTTGGATAAAGATCCACGGCCTGATACCAGCGAGTCAGCGATGCCACTCTGGCCGCGTGGTCGGTCGGCAACCGCAACGGACGCCCGCGCCCATCGAACAAGAGTCCCACCACACCGCCTTTCACCTCTCGCGTGACCGCGACTCCCGCCCCTGCCCCGAGATTCACCTGTTTCGCCGGTTGGACTGCGATCGAGGCCTTCTGCCCGCTGACCAGGGGAACCAGCCGCAGGTCGCCGAACGAGAGTAGCCCCTTGTCCACTCGACCATCCTGGAAGGTGATGGCATAGTCCGCGCACCGTTCCCCGTCCTTCCCCTGCCCGATCGGCGCGACACAGGTCCCCAAGTAGACCATGCAATCGCGGACGAAGACATCGGTCGCCGCCTTCTCATTGATCGTCGAGAGCACGCCCAGATGCGGCATCATGAAGATGCTATCCACCGAGAGCCTCGTCACCCCGAGCGGTTCATAGGCATCCACCATCATCAGCATCGATTGCACGCGGCGCGGCGCATGGGACAGAATCCCACCGCTCCCGACGATCAAATCCAGCTTGAGCATGTCGATCAGCGTTTTGCCGGACTGCTGCTGCTCGAACACATCCGAGATTGTGCGCTCCTGCTGCACCCCCTTGAGGGCCGTCGCAAGGGATTTGTGATGGATCAAGGCGAGGCGGAGCGCCTCGCGGGCAATCGCATGTTCGATCTGCAGCTCGTCCAGCGTCTGCGGAATCGTCGTTGGCCGAACCATCTTGTTCTTGATCCGGTTACGGAGCGTCTGTTCGTTGATCGTGAAGGGCACCCAGCGCATGATATTGGCGAGCCCTGCTTCCGCCAGCACATTGGAAATACTGTACGACATCCCGAGGTTCGCGCTGACGGTCCGATTGAAGAGTCCCTCGAATACCGAGAACACGTCCGTGGTCGCGCCGCCGATATCCACCCCGATCAAGTTCAAATGCTCCCGCTTGGCGATCGTTTCCATGATCACGCCGACCGCCGCCGGCGTCGGCATGATCGGCGCACCGGCCATCTCGATCAGTTTCTTGTAGCCCGGCGCTTGCTGCATGACATGTTCGAGAAACAGGTCGTGAATCTTGTTCCGCGCAGGCGCGAGATTCTCCCGTTCCAACACCGGACGAATGTTGTCGGTCAGCACCAGCGCGGCTTTCTCGCCCAGGATCTTCTTCACTTGCGGCTGCGCGTCTTTGTTTCCCGCGTAAATCAATGGGAGCTTGTAGGTCGCCCCGAACCGGGGGCGTGGCTCCGCTGCCGAAATGTACTCTGCCATCTCGACCACATGGGTGACCGCACCCCCGTCCGTCCCGCCGGACATCAGGATCATGTCCGGCCGCATCGTACGAATGCGTTCGATCTTTTCATGCGGCAACCGGCCGTCGTTCGACGCCAACACATCAATGACAATCGCACCCGCTCCAAGCGCGGCCCGTTGCGCGCTTTCACCCGTCATATTTTGCACCACCCCGGTCACCATCATTTGTAACCCGCCGCCCGCGCTGCTGGTAGAAATATAGATGTCCACGCCCGTCTTCGGATCGCCCTGAACCGCACGATTTGGCGTAAGAATCTTGTCGCCGTCGAGGATCTTCCGGCCGGAGAGTTCTTCAATTTCCGCAATCGCGTTCAGCACCCCGCGCGTCACATCTTCGAACGGCGCTTCCACCGTCGTCGGTGCTTCACCGCGATAGGTTTGCCGGTATTCGTCGCCGACCTTCTCGATCAGAATGGCTTTGGTCGTGGTGCTGCCACAGTCGGTGGCGACGATGACATTGAGAGGATGGGTGAGCACCGGCTTGATGTGTGCTGGACTCGGCACACTCATCGTGCGGAGGCTCCTTGAGGAGGAGCCTGGGGAGCAGACTTCGTGTCAATGATGGTGATGAGACGGGAGATCGTATCACGTCGTTCAAGGAGCCGAGCCACTTGCTCGACTTCCTTCGCGTTAAACGCCCATTCAACGATTGGGGTCAGGAAATACAGCGCCTGACTGCCGAGAAAGTTCATGGGGCCGAGAGATTCTAGAAATACCGTGGCAGGAGCAGTCATACCCCGTTTCACCACCGCATCGGCCACCCGTTCAAGCAGCGCGAGGTCTTCAGTCGTGAACACCTCGGCCGTGGAATTGGTCGAAAAGGCATGGGAGAGTTCCGCACGGACCTTATCCCATTTTTCTGCCACTGATACCTTGGAGAATGAAGTCATAACTGTATGGAAAGGCAGTCAAAACCTACTATCGTCCGGCATTATATGGAGGGGGTGGGGAGGAGTCAATAAAGTGAAGCTAGCCGGGCGAGACAGGCAGGACGAGCGCGACGGACGAGGGTTCGAGGTTTCCGGAACTTCGAACCTCGAACTTCGCATCGCGCCTTTCTCGCCCGTCTCGCTCGTCCCGCGCCATAGTCCATGGCCGCGTTCACCGACCGCCGATGAATTTCATTCCAACCGTGAAAAATAGAATGTCCCGGTTTTCTCACTCGCGAGCCACGCTTACCGCGTCTTGGGCTTCGCGCGTTTCTCTTTGAGGATTTCCCGCTCCGCCTCAAGCCAGTCATCAAGGGCGCCTTGGCGGATGCGTTGTTCGTAGATCTCGCGGGCTCGCGTCGAGATCCGCGCGTGGAGATCTTCCGATACGGAAGGTGAGGGAGAATCGGGTTGCGTGCGGCGAGGCGGTTTCCGGCTCGGCATCTTCGATGTAGCCGGTATCTTTGGCTTCAGGGGCTCCATCCTATGTCCCCCATTTTGAAACAGATACGCAACGCAAGGCTAAGCCGTCTGTATGGAGGAGTCAAGGATCGGGTTGAAGATCTGGTCGTCGCGTTCGTACTAACCAGCACTTGGTTCATACGCATCGTCACGAGTCACGTGCGACCCGAAGCCTGCCGCAGGCTTAGATACTGGAAGACCTTGGGAAGGCCGAATGCAAACGTCCGCGCCGGGCGAGAGGATCAGGCCTCGAAAGAGCGCAACACCGCAGCCGCGTTAATGTGTGGCCTCGATGGAAGCGGTAGCTGCGCGCCGATCACCCTCTCCCAATTTACGTGTGAACAGCTCCAGCGCCATATCGTAACAGATCCGGGCTGCAGCCGGATCGTAGCGGGGACCTTCGTCGCGAAGAAACGCGTGTGCGGCGTTGAACTCATGCCATTGGAAGTGCGCTTCGGCATCACTCAGCGCGTTGTAGATCAGCGCCCGCCCCTCGCGGGAAATGTGTGGGTCCTGCCTGCCCCAGATCATCAGCATCTCCCCCGTAATCTCGCCGATCCGGTCCAGGCTGTTGTCGTGGGTGCCCTTACCCAAGCCGTGCTTGTGGATGTCGGTCGCGTAAATACAGGTGGTAGCCAGCACGTCTGTCTGCATCGCCGCGCGAAACGCCAAATGCCCCCCAAGGCATATCCCCATAACGCCCAGCTTGCCAGTGCAGTGCGGTGATCGCGTGAGAAAGTCCAGCGCCGCTCGCGCGTCGCCGTCGTAGCTCGATAGTGCCTTGGTGATCTTATGCCGATTGCCGCGCTCGGCGCCGGCCTCGTCGTAGGCCAGCACGGTGCCGAACGGCTCCAGTTCGTGGTAAATCTCCGGAACCGCCACCACAAATCCGTGGCTCGCCAACATCGCCGCGGTGCGCCGGATGGGCCCCGTAACCTGGAAGATCTCCGAGTACAGCACCAGGCCTGGATACCGCCCCTCAGTCCCTGGTCGAAAGAGGTACGTGCGCATGGGCCCCGTGGAGGTGTGGATATCAGCCGATTCGGTATCTTTGATGATCATCTCGTTCTCCGATTTGGTAGATGGGAACGATCTCCTGATCGCTCGCACATGGGACGCGATGGCTTCGACCGGGAGAAGTACCAATTGCTGCCCCTGCATCGCGAGTTCTCCGGCAGGAGCGGTAGACAGTGCGGCGAGAAAAAACTCCCCTCCCATTTTATTTCGCCAGCTTCGTTCTCGCTTTGCCCAAAGGCTCCACATACGGCACGGAGTACGCTTCGCCTTTTCGTTCGCTGCGGCCTTGCTTGGGACAAGGCGCGTCCCACGCGCCAGGGTCGGGCGGGTGAGAAGGTGACATTTTTGACCTTCCTTGGGATATTTCCGTGTCGCTCGTGATACGGAGCCTCTCTGCGTTTCAGAGACGCTAGAATAGTTTTTCAGCAGCCTACTAGCCTGGATTACTCATGAATAATGCGGGCTAATACCCCCGCCCGGTGCTGCCACCACGTCCCATCCGATCCAGCGGGAGCGCCTCGTATCGTGCCTTTAGGTCTTGATGCTCGTTGAGATAGCTCTTGACCGCTGAATCATCGGCGAAGACCTCCGGGCTGCGCTTTCGATACTCCTCGACCGTCAGATCATACTTCGCCAAGAGCTTGCCGAGTTTCGCGTGGATGTCCGCGCCCATTTCCTTCATCTGCTCAGGCGACGGCCGCTGCCCCTCCTTGAACCGCTCTCCACCCTGGAAGTAGCTCGTCATCATCTCGCCGATATCAATGCGGGCCTTCACGAACTTTTCCACCTCAGCCGGTTCTACAGCAAGGCCGGCACCCGCGAACAGCATGACCCCTAAAGCGATTCCGATAATGCTACGCGCCAGACTCATGGCCATGATTCCCTCTCAAAAGTATGGATAAGAAATTCGTTCTGCAGAATAGCACCCATCATATCATCCAGGGCAGACAAAAATGGATGGGGAAGGAGCGGGCAGACTAGATGCTCTCCTGTGCTCGTGCAACGCGCGGCCTCGGAAGACCCTCGTTGGACACGCGCAGTAGGAGACCATCTAGCCCGCCCTCAAGGGAGAAGGTAGGACGCGCACGGTTGGGAATCGACCAGGCCCACCTCGTTTGGCCCCTCTCGCTCGTCTTGCATGTCCCGCACGTCTCGCGTCAAAGAAACTATGCGCGTAGTAACGGGCAGCCTTGGCCATTCCTTTAAAGAGATGTATAGAGAATTGGAAGAGCCTCGTTCGTCGGCCGCACATCACAACGTAAAACCCGGAGGCCTCGAATATTAGGTTTTCTTGGGACCGCTTCTGCTATGATGGCGCCGGATGATTGATCTGCGACATCGATAGAAAGGAAGCTTATCTTGAATACAACGAAACTCATTGCCGCAATTATCGTGATTTCTCTGATCGGGGTTCCGACCGTATCCTTTGCGAGGGCGAGAGGCGGAGGATATGGTGGCGGATTTTCCAGCGGTTCAAGGAGCAGTGGCGCCTCAGGGAGCATGGGCAGCCGTGGATCACGCACCTATGACCAGAATGGCGCGACGCCGATTGAACAGTCGGCCACACCAAGGCCGTCAGCGACCGCACCACAATCAGCGCCCGGCAGCGCGGCTCCAAATGCCCAGCCCGCGCCTGCCATGCAGCCCTCGTTTATGCAACGCAATCCCCTGTTGGCTGGTCTCGCAGCCGGCGTCGCTGGATCATATATCGGCCATATGCTGTTCGGAGCGACGGACAGCATCGCGCGTACCAACGATGCCGGTGAGCCTGTCGGCGTGACCGACCAGACCGCCGGGGCTTCCAGCTCCACCGGGATACTCCTCCTCCTCATGCTCCTGGGAGCCGGGGCGTTCTATTATTTTCTAAGAGTCCGGCGGTCACCCACTCCTGATTTCTCCGGGATCACGCGGAGCAGTACATTCAGAGGGTCCATGCCGGCAGAGCCTTCCACCACGACCCTACGCACAGCGACGGTTTCAAACGGCCTGGAGCAAACAAGACCTGGCCGGATTGCGGCGGTTCGTCACGCCGGAAATGCTCGCGTATTTCAGCACTGCCTTGGCCGAACAGACCAGTCTGGACATCGCGAATCATGTGGAAGATGTGGTGCTCCTCCGCGCAGATGTCCGGGAAACCTGGACCGAAAATGCGACGCACTTCGCGACGATAGGGCTTCGTTGGAGTGCGCGTGACTACACGGTGTCCCTGACGAAGCAGCGAGGAGAACCAGGCTATCTCGTCGAGGGCAGTGAAGAGAAGCCGACCGAGTCTGGCGAAGTGTGGACATTCATGCGATACCAGAATGGGAAATGGTTGCTCTCCGCGATTCAGCAAGTCGATTAGTCACGTGCCAGCGACTCATGTTTGGCTGCCTGGTGATGCCCTGTTCAGGATAGCCGCGGGAGATAGGCGGAGGGAGCGAGGTTTTCAGAGCTTCGAACCCCGAACTTTAAACTTCAGATCGCGCCTTTCTCGCATATCTCGCCCTTCCCGCTTCACGGTCCATGGACGCGCTCGCGGCATCGCAGTAATGCCGAGTTCACCTCCCGCCGAAAAATTCATTCCACACCGGATAGATAATAAATGTCCGTGCCTTCTCTCACTGTACAAATCCTGGCGCCTCCGCTTGACACCCTGGCCGACCTGCCATTTAGTCCGCCGCTCACTGCTGCCATTTAGTTCGCCGCTCACTGCTTGTTGCACGCCACTTTCACAGAGTTCGAAGCGTCCTATCATGGTTTAACTGGGTACCAAATGCTTTAATCTAGGGTGAGCATCCGGCGAAGATACCCCTTTCCCCCTGAGAAAGCGCCCCGCTCTAGGGAAAGGCCCGTGGCGAGGGGCGAAGACGGTTTGTCTGGTCCGTCTGGTTTGTCTCGTTAATTTCGTTCATCGAACCAATTAAACCAGAAAACCTAGAAAAACCAAACAAACCAAACGTCGGCTGGCAAAGATTTGACTGACCGGGGTATTCGCTGCTCGGTTCGCTATAGTAGACGTGTGTGTGGTAAGATAATGTGTTCATGCATGAACCATGGGTACGATCCTATCCTTCGCGTCTCGCTCCGTGCTGACGAGGCCCCCAAGGGATCGTTTCTGGAGTTTCCGTTGTTCCTCCGTCAACGACATGCTGACTCATTTCTTGCTAGATACGAGGCCACTCGCAAGGGAAATGTGCTTCGACATCGCCGCAACGCAGGGTGGGCGATGGAAAAACGGTAGTGATTCTTCACTCCATAACGAATTACAGGGAGAAACCATGAATACCGTGAAGCCCGTGCAGCCACGTACAGCCAAGGCCTGGGTCCGCATTCCTGATGGCACGAAGGTCAAGCACCGGCATGAAGGACATGTCGGATTCATCGATGGGCTCACCGAGATCGTCAGCGGACCCAACCGGAATCCGGACGGGAAGACACAATATCGTATGAATATCGGGGCACCGGATCGGCAGCTCGTGACCGAGGGTGACTTATCTATTTTGATCGACGATGAAGACCTCGTCATCATGCTGCGACAGAAGGCACCCTATCGCCGCGCTGTCACACAATCGCTGCACAGCGTGCTGGCACCGGATCGCTTTGTCAAGCCGGCCTAGGAGCCTGTCCGACATTGCCTTCGTGACGAGGCGAAGGAGATGCGGCCAGATGCGAGGCCGCAGGCTCTGAAAAACCGGAGGTGTATTCGCTGGAATACATTGAGGATTTTTCAGGGCCGAGAACGACGCAGAAGGTCGCGGATCGTTCGCCGCAGTAGAACGGTCGATGTCGGACAGGCTCCTAATAGCAGACCGCGACGCGCGAGACAGGTGGGACGGGTTGATCTGGTTCGTCTGGTTTGTTTTGTTCATCTGGTTAGCCTCGTTCAACCGAGCGAAACCAGACAGACTGAATAGACCAGAGAGATCAGGCTGTTGTCACACCACATGGGGTGTGGCTCCTGGCGAGATTTTTAAACACCCTGCTCAAGTCGGAGGCAACCATGACAGAAACCTGCTACTCCAAAGGCCAGAAAGTTATCTTGGTCACCAGCCAAATCAAGAATGGTAAATGGTTGTGCAAGTTTTCGATTCCGGGGTTCGGCCATCTTGACGCCGGCCTGCAAGGTCAGGATTCGTCGAAAGGCTACAAGACGGAATGGGAAGCGAGAACCAACGCGTTTCAGCGCGCCAAGTTGCTGCTGGAAGGACCACAGGACCTGATACAGGGGCACCTTCTGGAGAGGGCGTGCAGGCACTGAATTTCAGGCAGTAAGCCCGCATTATTCACGGGGGGTTCGTGACGAAACCGCCGAGACGCCCCGCGAGACGGGCGCGCGGAGCCGTGAGGGAAGGAGGCATACTTGAAACAGTATGTTGACCGACTGAGCGGCGAGCCCGCCCGCCGTCAGGCTTGTCGTAGCGGCGTATCGGCGGTTGCAGTAGAAGCCTTCGTGAATTATGCGGGCTAAGCCCAGGTCCGGTGGACTTCGCTGATGTGCTCTATCCCACCTACGGCGCTAATTTCCCACCGGACATCATCCGGGATCGTGACAACCCGCAACTCTGCGCCATGGCCATTGGCAGCCCCACCGAGTTCCTCCACGACCTGGGCTAATTTCAAGTCATCGCGGGGGATCAGTTTTCCGCACTGATTGAGGCTCGGCTCTCTCGGCGTTGCGGCCGCGGGCCAGTAGGCTCCGAGATCCGTTTCCTTGAGCGCGTCCTGCTGGCCTAGCTCACGCAATCGTAGAAATGCCTCGTGACTCACGCAAAACTTGTCGTAGCTCTTATTGATCACAATCTTTTTCATGGACTGATCCTTTCCTCTCCCTCGTTAGGGTTTTCGATGTCGCGCTCTTCATGAACGGGCCTCCGTATTAGCTACCCTCTCCCTGTACGATTAGCCTACGCCGTTCGTCAGGCTACCTTTACCGGATCCGCGTACTTACTAGTATAGTTCCCTGACCAATGGGAATAGCGTCGGTTGGCCCAGGTGTTGACCTCGCCATTCTGGGTTGTGCCATAGCGCTTCGCCAGCACGGACGTGAACGTGTTCAGGCTGCCCTCGATCTCCAGAAGATCCGCGTCCGTGATCTTCTCCCACTTCGCTTTAAGTGGCGCCTTCAGTTGGATCCAAAACGCTTTGAATTGCTCTTGATTCATTTGGCGCTCCTTTCTCGCGTGACTGATTACAATCGTAGACAGAAGCTGACCGACGCGTCCCGTCGGTTGGACAAACCTACTGCTCTCGTCAGAGACAGCGGTAGTGGGTCACAGAACGTGCGGCAACCAATGGGCACTCTGGCGTAGAAGCTGCGGAGACCGGAGAATCAGAC
>VBOL01000201.1 GCA_005887945.1 Nitrospirota bacterium | reverse complement strand
GGATTGTCGCCGACCAAGCGCTGGATCTCTCGATCCTCAAGGAGGTCGCCTCGGGAAACTTCTGAGCCCGACCCGCAAGCGCGAGGCCGTGGGGCACGCCGTCACCGTGCTCCATGTGTCTGAGCGCAGGGCGTGTCGGGCAATCGGCCAGTTCCGGTCCTCTTCTCGGTACGTGCCACGGCCCGATCTGTTTCGAGAGCCGTTGCGCCAACGGATCATCGCACTGGCCAAGGAGTACGGGCGGTATGGCTACCGCACGGTGACGGATCTCTTGCGGCGTGAGGGCTGGGACGTGGGCAAAGATTGCGTGTACACAATGTGGCGGCACGAAGGCCTCAACGTGCCCACGAAGCAGCCGAAGCGAGCCAGACTCTGGCGCGCCGATGGGTCGTG
>VBOL01000200.1 GCA_005887945.1 Nitrospirota bacterium | reverse complement strand
TATTCTCGACGAGTATACGCGCGAGTGTCTGGCCTCGGTAGTGGCTAGACGGATCCGCTCGCAAGACGTGCGGTTGATCCTGGCGGATCTGTTCCTGAGTCGCGGGATCCCGACGCATATTCGGTCGGAGAATGGGCCTGAGTTCATCGCGCGCAAGCTTAGACAATGGCTGAACGCGCTTCAGGTGGCCCCGCTCTATATCGAACCTGGGTCCCCCTGGGAGAACGGCTATGTCGAGTCATTTAATGTCAAGATGCGGGAGCAGTTTTTGAACGGCGAGCTGTTCTACACACTCAAGGAAGCACAGATCATGACGGAACGTTGGAGGACTCACTACAACACGATCCGTCCGCATAGCAGTCTCGGGGGCCAGCCACCCACTCCCGAAACCGTCCAGCTTGCGAGCTGAGGACTAACATGGTAGGTGGTACAAAAACTCCCGGCTGGTCAGTCTTCCGCTCCGAGGGGTGTTGAATCAATTCAGGGGGGTTGCTGCCTCCAGCTGACTACGCCACCTGTCTACAATTTAAGTGGGGCACAACAACAGACTCTTGGGTTGGAGCAGGCAGGCTGGTTCACTGCAGAACCGTCTACCGATTCCCACTGAGACAGGTACCTGCTCCCAACCCATTGAGCCTTCTTGCCTGATGCAAAGAGGGCAGTAAGTCGTACGACCGGCTTCATTCCCGTGACCGGCATCAGTTTATTCAGCGATCGGGTCGATCACCATTGCGTGATACTGATTGTTCAGCTTCGCCTCAATCCGATCACCCGGCTGGATTTTTTCCATTATTTGGGTGGTTTTGTCGGTATGCAACCGCACTTCCTTACCGTTCCCCCCCTTGACGACATAGTTATGGCCTTCGATGCGCAACACTTCGCCCCTGATCGTCCAGCCGCCTTTTGATCGGGCGCCCTTCATCGGATCGCGCATCTTATCCCCTCGATCAGATTGGCCCGCGTTCATTTGGTCTGTAACTGAAGCCGCAATACGTGCCTGCGCCGCGTTGGACAGGCCAAGGCACAGCAAGACACCACAAGACATGAGACCGACAACTTTGGGAATAGTAGCCATGGGCGCCTCCTTGGTTAGATGTGAAAACCGCATACCTAACTCTACTAACCCCGGAGAATTTTCTGCACCTGGGAACTTTACTAGTTTTTTGGCGAAGATTTCTAGGCTGGGAACGAGACGAGTGGGTGAGTTGGAATTTTCTAAGCCGGCCACCCACAACGTGAGATACGAGTCCTTCTCTCAGTTATGTGTGGTCCAATTATTGGGTTTGTGGGGCCCCTACGGGCAACGGTTCTTGAGGCTAATCCCTGCTCGGATTCACCAGGTGGAGCTGTTCACAGGAGGCATCGGGAGGAATACCACCGTTATCCAGGAGTCCATTCGCCACGCCAAGTAGCGCAGAGGATTTTTCGATTGGGGAGGTGAGTGTATTGATCCAGCAGCGAACTAGTTCCATTTTTCCTCTCTGAGTTTGCACGGCCGGGATTGTCCTATAGGCTCTCGCTCGAGCTAATTCACTCACAATACCCCTAGCAGCGGCGAGAGCTCCTGGAAAGTCACCGTCTTTCGCTCGGGTGAATGCGATATCGTGCAGGACCACACTCCTTCGTAACGGATAATCAATCTCTTTGACTGTCTCGATCGCACCCTGCACATTTCCTGATCGTGCCTGTGCGATCGCAATGTGCATCACGACACGGCTTCGGATGATTTCGGCGGGAATCAGTTTGGCGGTGTGAAGAGCGCCAGTCTGGTCTCCGGCATCGAGTTGGCCTACTGCGATTGCCTCCATCGCGGCCGTCTGGTCTGTCGCATCAACAATTCTGCTAGCCGTGTAGAGCGCAGCCTGGATCTGATTCGATCTCGCCTGCATCTCAGCAATATCCAGTAATGTGAGATCCCTCTCATCTTGTCGCTCGATCTTAGACGCAATCTCGACAGCCTCTTGTAGGTCCTGGGCGTTCGTTTCGACCACCGCCATTCGCATGCTGAATTGGTCAGTCGTCATTCCCCATCTCGAGTTAATAATGCAGCGCTCACATGTTTGACACGTTGTGTGGTGCCACCAGACGTCTTCAGGGGAGAGGCCGCGCGCCGTCAGGTATGTCGCCTGATCGGTCCACTGTACTTCCGGCGCGGCCTCTGCCACACCATCTTGTACCCATGCACAATGATCGCATACCCACACGACCGGTCGACCCAAAAACTTCCGAGACGGGCCTGCCAGATCAGACTTTTCAGGTAGGCTCACTTCGTCACCGACTGAGAAGAGGTCTGGCCTCGTTCATGGGTTAATTCATGAGTTACTGATGCACACATATACCACCTGTGCGTACGGGAAGGAACTCGTAAAAGCCGAAGGTGTGAGCGAGATTTCTACGAGGGCGAGATGGGCCGATCTGTCGCTTATGATGCGCTGACGATGCCGTGGGTGAGCGCGTATTTGATCAAATCCGCGGTGGTCCGGAGATTGAGGTGGTCCATGATCTGCCCCTTATGAAACTCGACGGTTCGTGGGGTGATATTCATCAGGTTCGCAATCTCCTTGGCCGTCCGTCCCTCAGCGAGGTGCTGCAGGACTTCTCGTTGGCGCGGGGTGAGGCCTCCCGATTTCTCCGAGCCTGTGGCCAAAAAGACATCCACAAGCTCTTTTGTGATCAGCGGCGTAATGTAGGAATGGCCCTCGAGCACGGCCCGAATCGCCTGTTCCAATTCATCCACCGCCGATCGCTTGAGCACATAGGCCGAAGCCCCCGCCTCAAATGCCGACCGCACATAATCCGTATTGGCATGCATCGTCACGATAATGATCTTGGCTTTCGGACAGATCTTTTTCAGCTGCGCCGCCGCGTCGATGCCATTGAGCAACGGCATGGAGATATCCAGGATGACGATGTCGGGCTGCATGGTCTTCGCGGCCTCCAGGAGTGCGTGCCCATCCCCAACCGTCCCGACCAGCTCATAGTGCCCTTCCAGGATGCGGCGAAAGCCCTCCAGGACAAGGGTGTGATCGTCTGCCAGCAAGATGCGCGGCTTACGCATGGAGCGCTCCTGGGCCCAGCGGAATATCCACCCGGATCTGTGTGCCGTGCAGAGGGGCCGACTCCACATCCAACGTTCCCTTCGCCATTCGCACGCGCTCTTTCATACTCAGCAAGCCCAGATGCCCGCCCATCTGAGCCCCGTGCCCGGCCTCAAACCCCACGCCATCGTCCCGAACTGAGAGGCTGACCACATCGTCCTCGCACATCAGCTCGACCTCCACCTGTGAGGCCTGGGCATGCCGAGAAATGTTGCTGAGGCATTCCTGTACGACACGATATATACAAATGGTAACGTCGGGCGGCAGTATGCCCACCGGGTCCTTACACACATAGGAGCACCGGATGCCTGTACGGTCGGAAAACTCATTGACCAGGCGGCGTACGGCCTTCAATAGTCCCAAGTCATCTAGAATGGACGGATGAAAGCGATAGGCCATTTGTCGCACATCGTCCGAGACCGCGGTCAGGCCGGCGGACACCCGTCGAATCTCATCTCGAAGAGGCTCCGGATCGCTGGACGGATCTGTCTCTATCCGCCGAAGATCCATCGAGAGCATGGCGAGACGTTGATTGATGTCGTCGTGCAAGTCGCGGGAAATTCTCCGGCGATCTGCTTCCTGTGCTGTCAGTAGCTGGCCCGCCAAGCCCCGCAAATCCTCACGGCTCTGCTGGAGTTCGTGCTGACTGGCCCGCAACACGGCCTCGCTCGTCCGAAGCGACTGCTCGGTTTCCATATGTTCTTCGATCTCCGTGACGAGCGCATGATTCGCAGCGGCGAGATCATGTGTGCGAGCCTCCACCCGCGTTTCGAGTTCATCGTGCGCCCGCTGTAACAGGTCTTCGGCCCGTCGCCGATGCAGGAAGAAAAGCAAGGGCAGCCAAATTGCCGTCAGGCTGAACAACCGATTGGTGACGCCCATCCACAGTGGCACGCCCTCTAGCGTAGGCTTCAAGAAAATATCTGTCATATCGACCACAGAGCAAATTGTCGCCGTGATCAGGGGGCCTCTCCGATATGGCAAGAGAAAGGACAGAATGACGAGCCCACCGTAAAGCACAGAATTCCCGATTCCCAGAGGAAGATACAGATCGAGGATGAAGACGCCGATGCCTAACCCGACGATCAGGATCAGCAGCCGTCTGGTTGTATTGTGACTCATTCCGTTCCGTTTACGATACATGGGTTACACCGATTCACCTTGAGCGATTGAGGACTCGACGGCTCAACTAGGAGTCTCGAATAAGTTCTTCTGTGACTGGTTAAGCCAACACCATGGCTCTTCTCATCTCTGTCCATTATCCATCCGCGAAGGAACCGGCGGCAAGAGCCTGCAGTAGGCTAGCCGCCGCGAGAGTTTCCCCTCCCAACGATCGTCGGTGACAGGCAAATCGGACGGTGTCCTGCAATCGAGACAAAAGGGTTCATGCCGAGCTAGTTGATTGATGAAAAGCCGGCCTCACGATTCGAACGTGTCCGCGTTAATGCATCGGTGACGCATCTGCACATGCTCGTGGCCATGCCGTACGTCGACAGAGGGATCAGTGGTGAAGCGATACGAACCTCCATTCCCGCTCGATGATCGTGCATCAAGAGAGAGGATAGGGGTTTGCACGAGCGGACCCTACTGTGGAAAGTTACAGATGCGCCGTGAAAATTTACTAGGTGAGTATTTTAGTTCAACGAATGTATGAGAAAGTTGGCTTATAGGATGATCGTATGAAAACAACGCATGCCTGCGTGCGAGGCCTGGTTCCCTCTCGATATGGAATACGAATAAAAAACGTGGGACTCGTGGCGTCGATGAAGAATTTTTCATGATTCTTTCATGGACCCATCATGTGATGGAGCTAGAGTGCCAACAGAAATAAGGGACACCGTGAGGTTTTGAAGCTCAGAGCCTATCGCGTCGAATCAACAACTGGGAGCTGAATCGTGGAACGGAGGACGGATTCAAGGAGAAGCAATGCGAAACGGAATTATGAGAGAAGGCCGAAGTGAATGTGCCATTCGGCCTCTTCCGGTGAGCGAGCAGTTCACCACGAGATCCTGCACTGACTACGTGGGGCTGTTCTTGAACGACTAGCCCGTCAATCCGCTCGGAGGAGGTTTCGCACGTGAAACAGCTCGTCCTCGTTGCCCTGCGAAAACCGTACACCTTTGTTGTGCTGGCCATCCTCATCCTGGTGTTCGGGGCGTTGGCTGCGAACGAAGCACCGACTGACGTCTTTCCGGTTATTCAAATTCCCGTCAGCTCTGTCGTCTGGATCTACGACGGCCTGATGCCGCAGGATGTCGAAGGGCGCATCACCTATGTATTTGAACGCCTCTTGACCCAGACGGTCGAAGGCATCAAGTACATCTGGAGCAACTCCTTATTCGGCAACTCCATCATCAATATCTATCTTCAAGACGGAGTCGACCTGGGTGGCAGCGAAGCCGATATCGCGGCGATTTCGCAGACCACTGTCAAGGCACTGCCGCCGGATATTAACGCGCCCATGGTCATGCGTCTGTTCCCATCCCAAGTGCCGGTGGCCACATTGCAAATCACCTCCGATTCACACACACCGGCGGAGCTCTATAACCTCGGCATCATGCGAATCCGACCCCTCCTGGTTACGATACCGGGCGCGATCCTGCCGCATCCCTACGGGGGCCAGGACATGCAGGTGATGATCAATCTCGATCAGCAGAAATTGCTCGCCCGGCACCTCACCCCGGACGATATCCACCAAGCCCTCGACAGGCAGAATCTCGTGCTGCCGGGGGGGGACATCAAGATCAAGTCAACCGACTGGATCGTCCTGACCAACGCGCAACCGCTGAAGATCGAGGACTTCGACGACATCCCGATCAAGAAGGAGGGCAATGCCTGGATCCATCTGCGCGACGTCAGCGTGACGCGTCTCGCAGGCCGGGTGCAAACAAACGCCGTGGTGGTGGAGGGCCAGCAGGCCGTCATCATCGTGGTGATGAAGAGCAGTGAGGCGTCGACGCTGGAGGTAGTGCAAGGGATCAAGGATATCATCCCACGCATCGAGCAGATCGTGCCCAAGGGCGTGAAGGTGAAGCTCCTCATCGACGCCTCGGGTTTCGTGAAGCAGGCGATCGCGGACGTCGTGCACGAAATGGTGATCGCCGCCTTGCTGGTCGGCTTCATTGTGCTGCTGCTGCTCGGCTCCTGGCGGCCGACGGTCATCGTGCTCACCTCGATCCCGCTTTCGATCCTCAGCTCACTTATCGGCCTGCACATGCTCGGACAGTCGATCAATGTCATGACCCTGGGCGGATTGGCGCTGGCCGTCGGCATTCTCGTCGACAACGCCGCCGTCATGATCGAAAATATCGACACGCACATCGAAACGGGTGCGCCGCTGGAGAAAGCGATCATCGACGCCGCCAATCAGATCCTTCTCCCAACGTTCGTCGCCACGCTCGCCATCACGATCGTCTGGGTCCCACTGTTCCATCTGAGCGGGATCTCCGGCTGGGTGTTCCCGCCGATGGCAGAGGCGGTCATCTTCGCGATGCTCGCCTCATTTGTCCTGACGTACACGCTGGTGCCGACCATGGCGAAGTATATTCTGAAGGCTCACGACACGCTGCACCCACCTGCGGACGGCGGACAGCACGAAGCGAAACCGTCGAAGAATGTCTTTACCCGCTTCCAGTTGACGTTCCAACAACGCTTCGAGCAGTTCCGTGAAGGCTACAGTGCGCAGCTCGAACGGGTGGTCGCACGTCGTGCCAGTTTCGTCATTGTCTCCTCGGCCATTGCGGTAATCTCCCTCGTCCTCTTTTACTTCAACGGGCGCGAGTTTTTCCCCGAGATCAAGTCAGGGATCTTGGCAATGCACATGCGGGCGCCGCTCGGCACGCGCATCGAGGCTTCCGCGCGTATTACGTCCCTGGTTGCGAAGGATGTCGAACGGTTGCTACCTGGCGAGGTCGCAGACATCGTGAGCAATTGCGGCATACCGGTCGGGGCGCATAACCTGGCCTTCATTCCGACGCCGACGGTCGGCACCCAGGATTGCGACCTCACGATCTCGTTGAAGAATGGCAAGGCGCCAGTGTGGGACTTCCGACGCATTCTCCGTAAGGAGTTGGCGGCGCGCTATCCGGGGACCGAATTCACGTTCCAGCCAGCCGATCTGACCGCGAAGATTCTGAATTTTGGCTCCCTCTCGCCGATCGACGTGCAGATTAACGGCCCGGATCTCTATGCCAACCATGAGTTCGCCCGTAAATTGGCGGGCAAGTTGCGACAGATCCCCGGCTCCAGCGACGTGGTGGTCCAGCAGCCGATGGGCATGCCGACCCTGCTCGCCGAATCCGACCGCAAGTTCGCACTCGGGATGAACATGGACCAGACGGACTTCGGCAACAACGTGCTCGTGACCACCACCGGCAGCCAACAGATCGATCAGAAATACTGGCTTGATCGCAAGTCCGGCATGTCCTACCGGATCAATGTCTATACGCCGCAGTCGCAGCTCACAAGCGTCAAAGACCTTCTGGTCGTCCCGGTTGGTCGGGAGGAGGCCGAATCCTCGGGAGCTGTGAGAAATGTGCAGCTTCTCGGCAATTTGGCGAAGATTTCAGCCGTTGGCACGCCCGGTGCGGTCACGCACGGAAATATCATGCCGCTGATCGATGTCTACGTGTCCGCCGAGGGACGCGACCTCAACTCCGTTCTGGTAGAGGTCGAGCAGGTCATCCACAGCATGGAATCAGAGCTCCCTCGGGGCTCGGTGATCGAAATCCGCGGCCAAGCCGAAGTGATGCGCGCCGCACTTCGTGAAATGCTCTTCGGCCTCATCGCAGCGGTCGTGCTGGTGTATCTGCTGATCGTCGTCAATTTCCAATCCTGGGTCGATCCCTTCATCATCATTACGGCCTTGCCGGGCGCCCTGGCGGGCATCGCAGTGTCGTTGTTCGTGACCCATACGAACATTTCAGTGCCGGCGCTGATGGGCGCGATCATGACGATGGGCACGGCGACAGCCAATTCGATCCTGCTCGTGTCCTACGCCCGCGAGCGGATCGCCGTCCATGGCGACGCGCTGCGGGCTGCGGTGGAGGCCGGAAAGGCTCGCATCCGACCGGTGCTCATGACCGCCGCGGCCATGATCATCGGCATGCTGCCGATGTCGATAGCGAACTCCCAGAATGCCCCACTGGGCCGCGCTGTCATGGGCGGCTTACTGATCGCCACCCTGTTTACCCTGTATTTTGTGCCCTGCATGTACGCCATGATCTACAACCGGCGAACATCTCGCCAGAAGGAGCAAGTCTGACATGAGAAGTCTGCGTGGGAAAGGCCTAACGATTCTGGCAATTGTCTTGTGTGTAGTGTATTTCGGCTACCGTTACTATGTCGGCGGAATCGATGCGGCAGTTCTGAAGGAGGACACGCTTGACCGCTCTATCCAGAGGGTGTCGGTGATCACCCCGTCGGTGTTGCCGCCGAGCGAGTCGATTACGCTGCCTGGCAATATTCAAGCCTGGTATGAGGCGCAGATTTACGCACAGGTCACTGGGTATGTAAAGATGTGGTACAAGGATTACGGCGCGCTGGTGAAGAAGGGCGACGTCCTTGCTGATATCAACGCGCCAGCTCTCGACGCGCAATATGCCCAAGCCAAGGCTGATCTGGAAACCGAGCGTGCCAAGAATGTCCTGGCTGAACTGACCGCGAAACGCTACGTGGCGATGCGCCAGCACCAGGCGGTCTCGGAACAGGCGATCTCGGTACAGGTTCAAGATGCGAAAGCCCAAGCGGCGAGAGTCAACGCCGCGGAGCAGAACGTCAGGAACTTCGAGGCGCTGATCCGGTTCAAGACGATCGTCGCACCCTTTGACGGTGTGGTGACCGTTCGCAACATCAACGTTGGGAACTACGTCAATAAAGAAGCGAGTTCTGGAGAGGGTAACTCTGGCGCAATCAGGGACCTCTTTACCGTGGCCGAGGTCAGTAGGCTGCGCCTCTTCGTCAGCGTGCCTGAGGGGTTCGGGCCCTTTCTCCAGCCAGGCCTGACGGCCGACCTCACGGTGCCACAATTCCCCAATCGTCATTTCACCGGCAAATTTCTGACCGTCGCTCGTGGGTTCGACGTCAGCACGCGTACGGCCATCACGGTTTTCGAGATTGACAACGAGGACGGGGCGCTTTGGCCCGGCTCCTATGCAACAGTCCGTCTCACGGCTCCGGTCGACAGGAACGTTCTCACTGTTCCAACCACTTCGTTGGTCTTCCAGGAGCACGGGGCGCAAATAGCCCTGGTGAGTGAGGACGACCGCGTGCATTTCAAACCCATCGCCGTGAACAGAGTCCTCGACAATGCCATGGAGATCAGAGAAGGGATTTCCGCAAGCGACCGCATTATCAACAACCCCAGCGCCGCGTTGCTAGAGGGAGACAAGGTGGTCATCGTCACGCCCGCACCTGGCTATCAGCTTACAGATGAACCTCCGCCGAAGGATTCGTCGATTAAGGAAGTCACGTCCAAATGACGGGCGAGCCCTTACGATCGAGAGCGGAAATGTCGCGCACCAGTCGCGCCGCGGTGCTGTACGCCAGCTTCGTGTTGCTGGCGCTCACCCTGCCTGCTTGCAATTGGTTCCCGGCAGTCGATTTGTCGCCCCCTTATGAAGCACCTCAATATGTCGTCCCTGCCTCATGGCATGGGTCGAGTCCCTTTGTGGAGGCGATGCCGGCCGATGGCGAACTCCGTCCGGATTGGTGGAAACTGTACAACGATCCGGTGCTGGATAGGCTCATCGAACAGGCCCTGGCGGCGAATCCGGATCTGCAAGCGGCCGCGGAGCGCTTCGTTCAGGCCCGCTATGTGATGATGAAGGCCCGGGCGCAGTACCTTCCACAGGTCGGCTTGGAGTTCGGCGCCTCACAGAATAGGCAATCCTTCGAGAGGTTATTTCGTCCTGAGAATAGCCCCCTTCAGCAAGGTACCGTGGAGCTTGGAGGAATCGCATCCTGGGAGCCTGATTTCTGGTCGGCACTCCGCAATGCGACTCGCGCTGAGATCTACCGCGCCGAAGAGCGTGCCGCTGACTATGGGCTCGCGCGCCTCAGCCTGCAAGCGGAGATTGCGTCGGATTATTTCACGCTACGCGGTTACGACGCGCAAGTGGCGATCTATAACCAATCGATCACTCTCTACAAACAGTCGCTCAACCTCGTCCAGACGCAGTTCGCCGGCAAGATCGCGTCGGCACTCGACGTCGCCCGCGTCGAATCTCTGCTGTTCAGCACTGAGACGAAATTAGCCCAGATCCAAGGCCAACGCCAAGTGATCGAACAGGCGATCGCCATCCTCCTCAATATGGCGCCGGCCAGTTTTAAGCTTGAACCGATCGACGAGCTTCGAGTGGCGACGTTCACGATCCCACAGACTATCCCCTCCACTCTGCTTGAGCGTCGACCCGACATTGCCAGTATGGAACGCCGGATGGCGGAGGCGAACCGCGTCATCGGCATCGCCCGCGCCGCCTTTTTCCCCAATGTGTCGTTCCGGCTTGGCGGCGGGTACGAGGGTGACGGCTTCGACCTGATCAAGCTGGCCAATAGTTTCTGGTCCTATGGCGCCGCCGTTTCGATGCCGGTCTTCCAGGGTGGGTATCGTCGCGCCCAATTGCAACAATCCTGGTCGGCCTATCGCGAGACGGAAGACCTCTACCGTTCGACGGTGCTCAACGCCTTTCGCGAGGTCGAGAACAATCTGAGCTTGACGAACCGCCTGACGGTCGCAGTCAATCGGCAGGACGCCGCCGTCGGCGCCACGTTCAAATCACAAAACCTGACCACGGAGCTCTATCGGGGTGGTCTGGCTTCCAGCCTCGAACTCATTTTTGCACAGCTCAGCACGCTCACGGCACGCATCGACATCGTTGTAATCAAGGCCGATCTGCTAAGGGCCTCCGTTGCTCTCATCCGTGCGCTCGGCGGAGGCTGGAACCGGAGGCAATTGCCCAAAGACGAGCAGATCCAACCGTTCGACACATTCCAATATACCAACCTTGCCAAACCGCTGCCTGTTGGGGGAATCGATGTCAATGCGGGTAATAACAGGGTAAATAATGATCTGACCAAGCCCTCGGTTCCTTGACCTTCGCTCACAAAATTTGATCCTTCTCCTTTTCCATGGATACCGGTTAAATGTCCGTTGTCCTCGCTTCACGTCTATAACGTCATCATGGCTGATTCAAAGCCTCTGGCCCTTCTTATTAAACGGGGATACAATACCTCCAGTATAGGACATAGCGGTTAGTGACAAAATCAAATATAGCAACGAGTCGGCAGCTAGGGTGTACAAGGAACTAGAGAAGTAGGGAGAAAGCGTCTGAGCCGCCGATGAGCAGATGCAACCATTCGACACGTATCAACATGTCAAACTCGACAAACCGCCGCCCGCTGGGGGAATCGATGTCAACGCGAACAATAATGCGTGAATGATAGTCTGACGAAGCCCTCATCACAAACTTTGATTTTCCATGGATGCCGGGTTAAGAGCACGCCACCCTCGTTTCGAATTAAGCTAAACGATAACCAAGCGTCGAATGCAACGGACTCGATTCTAGAAGACTTTGATCCATTCATAAGTATCATACCTGGCGGATTCAAACTCTCTGCTATTCGTATTGACAACGGATGCAATACCTCCCGTACGCAGGTTTTTTTTGGCTGGGGAACCAGGATTGGCCTTCCCTATTGTGGGAGTGGAATTGTTAGAAGACTTCCACCCATCACGTCTCCCGCCTTGAAATCCCTCTTAGGGCTTTTAATGTGTACATTGTGACAATCGGCGCACACCTGAGACACGGCTTTATCGGCATAGAGTGCTTGGAAGACACGAGCCCCGCCGACGGTTGTAACGGCTGTATAGGGACGATCGGTATTCACGAGGATCTTCGTAAGCGCGGTCCGCTCGAACTCTGTCGTTGGGCTGTTCCTTCTATTTATCGGCCAACTGCTGATCAGCCGGAATCGAATTCCAATTGGTTGTTGAGCTATGAGCCGCCCCGTTTCGAGTACAAATTGGGCGGGTAGAGGGAGATCTCCGTCCTCCTTCCAGTGCTCCGAGGCGAAGACAAGGCCTCGCCTCTGCATCCGTTCCACAATCTCGCTCGTGTAAAAAGTTCGATCCGCCTGGACTACACTATGTATATAATTGGCGACAATTTCGGGGGATATGCCCCTGGGTCGCTCTGTCTCCTTGCTCGCGGCGGAGAACACCCACTGACCGAGTAGGCAAGTGAAGATGGTTCCAACAGCGAGTCCCAACCAAAAGCCTTTCGTGCTCATGCTGAATCCTCCGTTTCTGCTTGTGGCTTGATTCGCTCATTGGCTCCGATAGCAGCACTCTCAAACCAATAATTCCGGACAGCTTTTGAACTATTTGTTTGTGAGCCTTGCCCAGCCGTCGGAACAAACCTATATCTCTTATCATTCTGCGTCAATCCTTGAAAATGTTTTTGAACCCCGAGTAGCGAAGAGAGTGGAGAGGAAGATTTGTTTTTGCTTTTAAGGATGCTGGCTCCCCACTCCTTAAGGGACATCCAAGCACACTCGCTCGTGACTCTGTTGAGAGACCATCGACTGTCTTCCGCGGCGATGGATCCTGAGTAAATTCAATGGGTTTCCTGCGTCCAGCTGACTACGCTATCTGTCCACTATTTTATAAATGGGGCACAACATCATAATAGACAGGAGCGCAGGCGCTGTGATTCAATTTACACGTTCAGCGAGGGGCGACACGCGTATGGACCGGATTGAGAGAAACTATCGAGCCCTCTTGGCTGTTGGATTACCGCCGAGATCACCAAGGTCATTCCATGGGCACGGGCGTCTGTTACCCAGTACGATTGTGAGGCCGACGGGTTCAGGTTTTATGTCATCGCCACGACGTTGGCGCAGGTGGTGCTACAACGTAATGCCATAGTTCCGCGTGTTGGAAGCGCTATGGGCTGGGTTTACCATCATAAAGCCTTACACATCCGTCCTGATCTGAAGCGGGATCCCGTCTTCCTTGAAGACCACTGGTACGTTCAAGAAGGCCTTGGACGCATGATCAATCTGCCGCTTCTCGTGAGAGACCGGTGTCTCGGCATTCTCAATATTGGCAGTTTAGAGTCGGGCGCTCCCGATCCAGGGGATCTCGAGTTTTTGACACAAGTGGCGATGCAGATCGCCTATGCGATCGATCATGTCCAAGCGTACGAACAGATCGATCGACTGCGAGACCAACTTGCCAGGGAAAACGTCTACCTCACCGAAGAACTGCGGCTCATGAAGAACGCAGGCTCATTGGTGGGGAAAAGCCATGCCTTTCAGCAGGTGGTAGGCCTTGCACGCGAGGTGGCCCCCACTCCGACGACGGTGCTCATTACGGGTGAAACGGGCACGGGCAAGGAATTGATTGCTCAGGCTATCCATGATTGGAGCCCGCGGCACCAGAAACCGATGGTGCGGGTCAATTGCGCGGCCTTCCCGGCAGGGTTGGTCGAAAGCGAATTGTTTGGCCATGAACGAGGCGCGTTCACCGGGGCCGACCACGCACGCGAAGGCCGATTTGAGCTGGCCCATGGTGGCAGCCTCTTCTTGGATGAAATTGGTGCAATGCCTTTGGAGACACAGGCCAAGTTGCTACGAGTCTTACAAGATGGCATGATTGATCGTCTGGGTGGGAAACAGCCCGTTCGTGTTGATGTTCGCGTGATAGCCGCCACCAATCGCGACTTGCCGGCCGCCGTCAAAGACGGCGCATTTCGCGCCGATCTCTTTTATCGTCTGAATGTGTTTCCTATCAGCCTGCCTCCACTAAGGAATCGCCCGGGGGATATCCCCATATTGGCTCGACATTTTCTTCAACAATACCGCGTCAAACTCCTCCGTTCGTGCCAGGACATTGACCAGGAGTCTCTAGAACGTTTGATTCGCTACACCTGGCCTGGCAATGTCCGTGAACTGGAAAATGTGATTGAGCGAGCGATGATTCTCTCTCATGAACCTGTGTTAAGAATCGATCAACATGTCTTGGGTTCGCAGGCCTCCTCCTTCACTGCGTCGCCACCAGCTGACCTCAAAGATCTCGAACGACGGCACATTCTGCAGACCCTCATTCTGACAAACTGGCACATCGAAGGTTCCGATGGAGCGGCTGTGCGCTTGGGGATACCGCCTAGCACCTTGCGCAGCCGGATGAAGCAGTTTGGGATGACGCGACCGTCGTCTAGCTGAAGAAACAGAATATCCTTCCCGCCCGAGTTCTCTCTCCATCCACTCAGAAGGGACCGCCCTCGATCAGTCGTGGGCTGCGCCCGTGGCGGGCCGCGATCCATCGTGGGCTACCGGCGGCCAGCTGCGCGTGCTCCTAATGGTGGCCGCACGCAGACCTCGCATTTCAATAGGTTGCGACCGAGCAGTTGAAGAAGCATGAGCGCGGCACGGCCTATGCTCGTCGTGGTCTTCTCTACACGCACCATTAAACGTGGTGTGATGGCTAGTATAGTCATGTCATTGTCTCAGATTTTCAGGATCGAAGGGATGTAGTCTCAATTTTTGCGGTGGTCCGGGCTGTCGGGTGGGCGTGCGTGCCGCCCGCAACGGGAGGAGGGGGGACCCATGTGGTTGTCACGTCGGCAGTTTTTAAAAGTGTCGGCCGGGACGGTGGCCGCGGTGGCGGTGGCGGACCAGGGGCTGGCGTTGACCGCGCTCCAGCCGGTCGTCGAAGTCGGGAACCCGTTGGGGGACTATCCGGATCGGTCCTGGGAACGGGTCTATCACGACCAGTATCGGTACGATTCGTCCTTTACGTGGGTCTGTTCTCCGAATGACACGCACGCCTGCCGCATCCGGGCCTTCGTCCGCAACGGCGTCGTGATGCGGGTCGAACAGAACTACGACCATCAGACCTATGAAGACCTCTACGGCAACCGCGGAACCTTTGCCCACAACCCGCGTATGTGCTTGAAGGGGTACACCTTCCACCGCCGCGTGTACGGCCCCTATCGCTTGAAGGGACCGTTGATGCGGAAGGGCTGGAAGGAGTGGATGGATGCCGGCTCCCCGGAGCTGACGCCCGAAGCCAAGCGTAAGTATAAGTTTGACAGCCGCTTCCTGGACGACATGCTCCGCGTATCCTGGGACACGGCGGCCACGTATGCGGCCAAGGCCTGCATCATCATCGCCACACGGTACAGCGGTGAAGCCGGAGCACGCCGTCTCC
>VBOL01000203.1 GCA_005887945.1 Nitrospirota bacterium | reverse complement strand
CCTGAGTCTGCCGAGATAGCCTCTTCGCCCAGGGACGCGCCTTGTCCCAAGCAAGGTCGCAACTCCACGGCTGAACCTCGTTTCACGTTTCACGCCTCACGTTTCAGGGTTTAAACATCCTGCTAGTGCGATGGAGGCAGCACCGCAATTACGCGCAGCGGGCCGCCGGTGCCGCCGGCAATTTTCATCGGCAGGGCGATCACGTCGAATCCCTGATCCGGAAGATCGCGTAGATCGCCAAGATTTTCGAACACTGGCACGTTCTGGGAGAGGAGCGCGACATGCGTCTCAAATTTGGTGGACTGACCATAATCAATCGAGGCGGTGTCGATGCCCACGGCTTTGACCTGTCGCTCCCCCACAAGCCAAGCCGCCGCCTCGGGATGCAAGCCCGGGAAATGGAGCGCTCGTGCACCCTCCTGCCCTCTCAGCTCTGTGCCCAGATACCGTTGCCGCGACGGCCAGAATCGGGCAAAGCCCGTGTCGACTAGCACGATCGCGCGAGTCGGGATTCGCCCGTGCGCTGCCTCCCATTGCTCGAAATCTTGGAGGGTGACGAGGTAATCCCGATCACGGCCACATTGTGCTGTGACGTCGATTCGGACACCGGTTCCAACCAAGCGTTCGATCGGAACCTGATCCAGCGTCTGGCCATCCTTGGAAAAGTGAATCGGCGCATCGATGTGGGTGCCGCCATGTTCGGCCATTTCCAGGCGATTCGAGGCGTAGTAGTACCCGCCCGGCGTCTCTCCCGCCTGCTGGAGGACGAGCCGGAAGTCTTGCTCGGTCGGCCATACAATCGTGTCCGCCCCGAAGGAATGAGTGAGATCGATGAGCCGCGACTGCTCCCAGGCAAGACGATCAAACCGAGAATGACCGGCAGCGCATCCCGCACCAGCCAGCACGCACAGCACAACAAGCCAGCCGGCTACTTGATGGCCCACACTCACCCATGAACTATTCGTTGGCTCCTTCAGCATGGCATGCTCCTTCGTTCCGAAAACCTCTGGCAAATACTGTCAGTCCGCTGGGGAAAAATGCAAACAAGACATTCTGATCTTCCAGTCCATGAATCGATTGTGGCTGATTCGAGGTGTGGTAGAGTGGGGAAGGGCACTGAGGTTGTGAGTACTGGAGGCTCCTATGAGATCAACGAACTTCGCTCCGCTCGACCTCTCCGATTACGAGATCTCCCCTGAACAGGGTTTTCTCCCGAAGGACCCACTTGAACATCTTCCAGACTTGCCGACTCTCACCCATCTTGGGCGCGAGCTGCCGAAATTGCTGAGCGCGCGGACAGTCCGGCGATTCATCGACGAGCAACGCCAACTGCTCTCTTCCATCCCCCCAGCATGGCGCACAGAAGACTATCGGGCGGCGATGCGGATTTTTTCGTTCGCCGGTCACGCCTACGTGTGGGAAGTGCCGGACCAACCGGTTGCGACCTTGCCGCCACAATTGGCGAAACCCTGGCACGAAGTTGCGCAGCGGCTTGGCCGTCCGCCGGTGCTTTCTTATGCCTCCTATGCGCTCGACAATTGGCGAAGGCTCGATCCCGCCAAGCCGATTGAGCTCGACAACATTGTACTGCTCCAAAATTTTCTCGGCGGTTTAGATGAAGAGTGGTTTGTCGTGGTTCACATCCAGATCGAGAGGGAAGCGGGATCAGCGCTGGCCGGACTCCTGCGCGCAATGAGCGGTGCGGCCGAGGATAAGGAGGACGAGGTCTTGCTCGGGCTCAAATCCTTGGCGTTGGCCCAAACGGCGATGCGCGACACGTTGCTCAGGATGAAAGAGCGCTGCGATCCCTATGTGTACTACAACCGCGTACGGCCCTACATCTACGGCTGGAAGAACAGCCCTACCCTACCGAACGGGCTCGCCTACGAGGGCGTGGAATTCTATGCCGACCAGCCGCAACAATTCCGAGGCGAAACGGGCGCGCAAAGCTCAATTGTGCCCTGTCTCGACGCCGGACTCGGAATCGCCCATGCCCCTGATCCTCTGACCCTGTATTTACAGGAAATGCGCGACTACATGCCTCCGCGTCACCGTGCATTCCTACAGGTCCTAGAGAAGGCCACCGATGATCTTGGCCGTCCGTTGCTCGCCGGCTATGTTCGCGATCGGAAATTCCGCACCCCCGATCTCTGGACTGCCTATTGCGCCTGCGTCGATCTCCTCGCACAGTTTCGCGAGATCCACATCGGCTATGCCGACAGCTACATTCACCGCCAACACCAATCACACGCGAGCAACCCTACGGCCGTGGGAACAGGCGGCACACCCTTCATGCGGTACCTCCAAAAGCACCTGGATGAAACGAAGCAGGCGCTCGTTCAGTAGGCCCTTCTGACCGATTCGCTTCATAAACGGCTGCTGGACTATTGGCTGGAGCGGGCGACATGTGGAGCCCACGGCTTCACAGCCGTAGCTTCCGATGCAGGCATGTGAAGGGCCGCGCGTATCGTTTTGTGTCTATGATCCCGCAGGATGCTCAAAAAGGCTGTCCAGCAAGGTTGCAAGCGGAGCAAGAACCGGAGGCGTACCCTCGGGGTACGTTGAGGATTCTTGTGAGCTGAGAACGCCGCCCGGGGAAAAGCGCGTCTCGGCGCGCAGGGGTCGGGCGGGTGAGAAGAGCGACTTTTTCAGCATCCTGCTAGGTTAAACGAGATTCGCTTCACAGTCGACGCTTCATAATCTGCACCAAAGGAGGGCCACGATGGCAATTATGTGCTCCCTGGCGGTCTGCAAAGCACAGGCAGGGATGTGCGGGCATGAGAAGGTGATGCTCAGCGTTGCCGCCCTCGCGGCTATAGGTCTTGGGGCTTATTTCCTGATCGGCTGACCGAGGGTATAAAACAAGTCCCGTCCACCAGACCCACCCAAGGCTGAGGTGATGGTGTGTGCCGCCTCCCTTAGCAGGATGCTGAAAAAGTCCTCCAGCCAGTCTTGTTCATTTGGTCTGTTCGGTCTGTCTGGTTTATGCGGTTTGTCTCGTCTATCTGGTCTGTCTCGTCCGGGAGCGCCAGATAGACATGATAGACCAGACAGACCCACTTAGACCAGATAACCAGACAGACCGGGCTTGTCTCAGACAGGTGGCCCCTCGAAGTTCTCGAGTGCCAACATAGTTATTCCGCGGCCTGCAAGCCCGCATTATTCATGACGGTTCGTCACGAAATCGCGCAGTCGCCACGCGAGACAGGCGCGCGGAGCCGCGAGGGAGCGAGGCATACTTGAAACAGTATGTTGACCGACCGAGCGGCGAGCCCGCCTGCGTGGACGCCGGGCTACCGCGTCCAGATGCGTCGCCACCGCGCTTGCGAGGTCGAGCGCCCATTTCATGATCGTGGCGCGAAGAGAAAATACCGCAGTGGATTCTGACTTCCGTCTCCGCGATTGGAGCAGAAACGTTCATGAATAATGCGGGCTAATCTTCAACATGGTCTCAACTTCCACCACCCATGACCCGAAGCTTGCACAACAGCTCGTGCTTGACGAGCTGTTCGATCTGTCGCTCTACAAGGCGCTCCGCAGCGTGACGCAGCCGGATGTGCACCACACCCTCGATGAACTGATCAAGGTGGAAACATCCCACCTAGCCTTCTGGCAGAAGTTCTTCAACCTCAATCTCGATGAGCTGAATCTCGGTCGGCGGATCAAACTCTCCTTCATGATGCTGGTCTGCCGGATCTTCGGCTCAACCGCCGTCCATCTGGTGCTCGAAGCAATCGAGGTCCATGGCGTGCGCAAGTATCTGGCGCTGTGGCGCGAGTATCAAAGCAAGCCACTCGGCGAAGCCTTGCGCGGCATTTTGATGGACGAGTTCAAGCACGAGGATGTGCTCGTCACGGAACTGACGAAGCGGAAAATCAACCCGGAAAGGATTCGAAGTATCTTTCTTGGACTCAACGACGGCTTGGTAGAAATTCTCGGCGCGGTGAGCGGCTTCTTCGGCGCCTTCGGCAGCGCCAGGATGGTCTTGATCGCTGCATTGACGACGGCTGTGGCCGGTGCGAGCCCGCATTATTCATGACGGTTCGTCACGAAATCGCGCAGTCGCCACGCGAGACAGGCGCGCGGAGCCGCGAGGGAGCGAGGCATACTTGAAACAGTATGTTGACCGACCGAGCGGCGAGCCCGCCTGCGTGGACGCCGGGCTACCGCGTCCAGATGCGTCGCCACCGCGCTTGCGAGGTCGAGCGCCCATTTCATGATCGTGGCGCGAAGAGAAAATACCGCAGTGGATTCTGACTTCCGTCTCCGCGATTGGAGCAGAAACGTTCATGAATAATGCGGGCTAATCTTCAACATGGTCTCAACTTCCACCACCCATGACCCGAAGCTTGCACAACAGCTCGTGCTTGACGAGCTGTTCGATCTGTCGCTCTACAAGGCGCTCCGCAGCGTGACGCAGCCGGATGTGCACCACACCCTCGATGAACTGATCAAGGTGGAAACATCCCACCTAGCCTTCTGGCAGAAGTTCTTCAACCTCAATCTCGATGAGCTGAATCTCGGTCGGCGGATCAAACTCTCCTTCATGATGCTGGTCTGCCGGATCTTCGGCTCAACCGCCGTCCATCTGGTGCTCGAAGCAATCGAGGTCCATGGCGTGCGCAAGTATCTGGCGCTGTGGCGCGAGTATCAAAGCAAGCCACTCGGCGAAGCCTTGCGCGGCATTTTGATGGACGAGTTCAAGCACGAGGATGTGCTCGTCACGGAACTGACGAAGCGGAAAATCAACCCGGAAAGGATTCGAAGTATCTTTCTTGGACTCAACGACGGCTTGGTAGAAATTCTCGGCGCGGTGAGCGGCTTCTTCGGCGCCTTCGGCAGCGCCAGGATGGTCTTGATCGCTGCATTGACGACGGCTGTGGCCGGTGCGCTGTCGATGGCCGCCGGTTCGTTCTTGGCCCTGAACAGCGAAAAGGAAGTGAAGACGACCGAGATTGCCAGAAAAGTTTTCTTGGGCGAAGAATCGGACTTCATACCCATGGAAGAATCGCCGCTGGGATCGGCCGTGGTGGTGGGGATAGCCTATATTACCGGCGCACTGGTGCCGGTGTTGCCCGTCTTGGTCGGTGCGAAGGATGCGCTCTTCTCGGTCTTCACCGCCGGCCTCATGGTCATTCTCGTCTCGACAATTCTGTCATTTCTATCCGGCATGGACATCAAACGACGGATCGTCCTGAATCTGGTCATTATCACGGTGGCTGTCAGCGTGAGCTATGCGATCGGATTGGCGGCAAAGAACTTCTGGGGAATTAGTGTTTAGCGGGCTTGGAACATGGGGAGTTCGCGTGACCCTTCCGCTTCCTGCTGAATCCGCAACCGTTCCAAGCGGGAGGCTTCCATCACATCATGAAGCATCTCATCCGTGAGTTGCGTGAGCTGTGCCGCAGCATCTTTCATCTCGCCATGTTCGACCGCTCTCGAAAGTACCTCTGCCTTCGTGGCGCCTTTCTTTTGTCCCAGAAACGGCTTGATGATGAGGTAGGCCACATCCCGCGCCGGCATAAATCGGAGAAACCGTCGCAGCAACCGGAACGCCTGGAGGGGATAGTGTAGGAGTTTGTAGGTGAACAGTCGCTTGAGCCCTTGACGGCGGACCTCATTGATCACTTCGCCGGGCAAGCAAGTCGGATCGATCTCAGAACACTTAAAATACTTGTACCAATCGGTGGTTTCGCTGACCAACCCACGCCTCACATATTCTTGCCAGAGCGGGGTCCCCCGATACACACAGAGTCGATTGAAGCCAAACGTGTCGAGCGGCAGCTTGGAGGCCAGATCGAACGTGGCGTTCATATCTTCGACCGTTTCATCGGGGTTGCCCACGGTGAAGAAGCCGTGCACGATCTCGATGCCGGCCTGCTTTGCGTTCTTGACGGCGGTCGCCACTTCCTCCAATGTCTGTTCTTTCTTGAGACGATCGAGAATCTTCTGACTTCCGCTTTCAATCCCGAACATGACCGTCCGGCAATGGGCCTTGGCCATAGCAGGAAACAAATGCTGGGCAACCGAGTCCACGCGCCCTTCGATGCCCCATTGAATCGCGAGCTTCGCATCCATCACGCCTTGGCAAATCGCCTCGATCCGCTTGGGTTGCAACAGAAAATGATCGTCGACAAAATAGACGGACCCGTAGCCGCATTCTTCGAGGTACTTGAGTTCGGTCACCACGTGCTGGGCACTCCGCGCGCGCCACTTGCCTTCGTTGAAGATCGGAATGTCGCAGAACACGCAGGGCCACGGGCAGCCTCGGGAGGTTTGCATCGTCGTGAACCGCTCCATCGAAAGCACCGCCGGCACATCGAGCGGCATAGATTCTACAAAATCGAGCGGGAGACCTTCGCGATCGGGGAAAGGCCACTGATCGAGATGGCGCTCCATCGGCCTGCCGGAGTTCTGCACGACCTGGCCGTCCTTGGCCCAGGTCAACCCAGCGACATAGGCTGGGTCATCGATACGTTCGAGGAGATCGAGGAGCAGCTGCTCGCCATCTCCTTTGCAGATGAAATCCACTTCAGGACACTGCAATTTGACAAGCGCGGCATTCAAACTCGCAAAGACGCCTCCAAAGGCCAATTTGACCTTCGAGTTGGCGGCGCGAATCTGACGGGCCAGGATCTTCGCGTAGGGATAGCTGGTGGTACTGAGGAAACTGAGGCCGATCAAGACCGGCTGTTGCCGGTTGATTTCCTCAAGGATCACCTGGTTCGGCGTGTCGGGGTTCGCCTGATCGAACATCACGCACTCGTGGCCTGCCTGTTTGAGCACCGACGAGAGGGACATGATGCCGATGGGCGGGAAACCCATCACCCGGATACGACCGTTTTTTGCGCGTGTTTTAGCCGGGAGGGCGTAGAACTGTGGGTCACGAACGTGGATCAGAAATACCCGCATTAAAATCACCCTAACACGAATGACCTGGGAGAAGAAGGGAAATAACTTGGCTCACGGGAGAGCAGAGCCGATAGCGAATAGCAGGAGAGAAGAGCGTATGGCTAATGGCTAATAGCGTATGGCACAAACAAAGAAAGTTTTGTTTTTCTACACATCTTATCAGCCATATCCTCTGTTCTTCGGACGAGAGACGAACGACGCTTCACGAACGACGTGAGTTTATACTTACCGCCCCAGCGCAACCTTCACTGCATTCCCGATCTCGGCAGGATTCTTCACCACCCTTACGCCAGCCGCTTCGAGCGCCTTCATCTTTTCTGCCGCAGTGCCTTTCCCACCGGAAATGATGGCGCCGGCATGGCCCATGCGGCGCCCTGGCGGGGCCGTGATCCCGGCAATGAAGCTGATGACCGGCTTCTTGACGTTCTTTTTAATGAACTCAGCGGCTTTTTCTTCCGCATCGCCGCCGATCTCGCCGATCATCACGATCGCCTGAGTCTCGTGATCTTTCTCGAACAACGCCAGCACATCGACGAAGCCTGTTCCATTGACAGGGTCGCCGCCGATGCCGACACAAGTCGTTTCACCCAACCCAAGCGTCGAGAGTTGATGCACTGCTTCGTAGGTGAGGGTCCCGCTGCGCGACACGACGCCCACGACACCCTTCTTATGAATGAAGCCAGGCATGATGCCGATCTTCGCTTCATC
>VBOL01000202.1 GCA_005887945.1 Nitrospirota bacterium | reverse complement strand
GTCCCGTCTTCTGCCAGCCAGGCAAAAGGAGATTCACACGGACGTTACCCGCTCCCCACTCTTGGGCTGCTGTGTGTACCAGACCGATGAGACCGGCTTTTGACGCCGCGTAGGCGGCCTGCCCAATGGCGCCATGGAACCCGGCATGCGATCCAATCACGACAATCGACCCGCCGCCGCGAGCGAGGAGGGGAGGGGCCATGGCGCGGAGGCAATGAAAAGTTCCCGTAAGATTCGTGGCCACCACCTCGGCCCAATCTTCTTCACCTTGTCGAAGAAGGAGATGGCCACCTCCGATTCCGGCATTGCAGACAAACACCGATGGCACAGGTACTCGGCAGCAGGAGGCTTCCACCATTTGTTGCACCGCGTGCGACTCGCGAATATCCGCTTCGTAGAGCACCCCGGCTCCACCGGCGGCCACTACTTGCGCGAGCGTGCCCTCGGCCGCTGCCTTGTTTCGATGGTAATGTATTCCGACAGACCAGCCAGCCGCCGCAAAGGCCAGGCTGATCGCTCGACCAATCCCTCCGGACGCACCGGTCACAAGCATCGCATGTTCGAATTCGCTAGCTGGTCTCGTCATCTCGGTGGCTCGTCGGGTTGATCTGGTTCATCTGGTCTATCTGGTTGCTCTGGTTTGTCTGGTTCAACCAAATAAACGAGACAGACCAAACAACGGCGAGCATCCTGCTCGTCCGATTATGGGTGGGATATCGTGCGAAGGCAAGCCTGCACGTGCGACATGAACTAGCCCGCATTATTCATGAAGGTTCGTCGCGAAAGCGTGCAGACGCGAAGCGAGACGGACACTCGAAGGCGTGAAGCGCTGAGGCATACTCGTGCAGTATGTCGAAGGGCTGAACGGCAAGACTGTCGGTCGCAGCCGCGTATCCGCGCTTGCAGAAAAGCTTGATGAATATTGCAGGATTGAGCCGATCTCTTTCCCTTGCCGCCTCCAGGATTCCTATGGTACGGTCATTGCATTGTTCAACCGGTGGAGGATCATGCGCATGCCGCTGAAGAAGCCAGGATATCGAATGGCCCTCATGTTGGGAACAACGCTGCTGCTCGTCTGGAGCACATGGTCAGCACCTCTCGCGGCGGAAGACGCCAGTGTTATCGCCCAGTCCGCTGACTACTTCCCCGATCAGATCGCGAACGAATGGCACTATCGTGGTCAGATTACTGAAGGGCCTCTGCAAACGATCGAGCATAAATTTTTCTCCAACGTGTCCTCGGTCACCGGTACGAAAGCCCTCACCGGCATGACCGTCACCGTGTTCCACGATACCAATCCAGGCAACCATGGCCCTTCGGATAGTTTCTACCGCCGCGATAGCGTCGGCATCGTCTATTACGGCTCGGAACCAGGCACGCCCTTTGAAAAACAGCTCGTGCCCTATCAGATCGTGCGCTTCCCGATGAAAATCTCGTCGTCCTTCCCGCAATTCAACCGCAAAGAGTTGGACTTCGGCGCCGATCTGGATCAGGACGGCGTCAACGAAAAGGCCGATGCGCAGGGCGATGCCACAGTGGTGGGACAGGAATCGGTCACTGTGCCGGCCGGAACGTTCAAGGATGCCGTGAAGGTGGAAGCGCGCATGCACCTGCAGATTCATCTCTCCGGCGCGAAGAAGACGACCCAGGGAACCGATGTGATGACCGCCTGGTTTGTGAAGGGCGTGGGCTTGGTCAAGTACGTCGAGCGGCAGGAACTCTCTTCGTTGGACGACCGGGGCGTGGTCACGGATATTATGGAAGAACTGGAATCTTACGAGATCAAGCAGCCGAAGCCCTCACTCGGGCGGCGCGAATCCTCGACGGAGGGTCTGCTCGCTGACGACGCGAGTGACCACGAATTGCTTCAGGTACTCTTCACCCCCGGCTTTCGCTCCGACTCCGGAAAGCCGATGGCCTCCAAACGGCTGGCGGCCGACTAACGCGCCGGTGATCGGACGATTCAGATAGAGATTCCCGACATCGAACCGTTGCGGTGCCAGTTCCAAGTTAGAAGGGCTTCGTGAATAGACTCCGCCGGTAAGTGCATAAGGCGTCGAATTTGCCAGGGCCAGCGCTTCTTGAAAAGATGCGGCCTTCATCACCGCGAGGATCGGCCCAAAGATTTCCTCCTGGGCTACTCGATGTGTCGGCACCACATCCGCAAAGACCGTCGGCCCGACATACCACCCTGGTCCCGTCACAGTCCCTTCTACCAGCAGGCGGGCTTCCTTCTTCCCGATCTCGATGTATTCCTGAATCCTCGACTGCGCTCGCCGATCGATCACCGGCCCGACTTGCGTGCCCGGCTCTTCCGGATTTCCGACCCTCAGGCTCAGCACCGCCTCTTTGAGGCGCTCCAGAAAACTATCGTAGATCGCAGCGTGAACGATCGCCCGCGAGCAGGCGGAACATTTTTGTCCCGCATAGCCAGTGAACGATGAGACCACCCCAGTGATCGCGTCATCGAGATCCGCAGTCTCATCCACGATGATCGCGTTTTTTCCTCCCATCTCGGCCAGTACCCGCTTGACCATGTGTTGCCCCGGCATAAGAGTACCGGCGTCTTTCAGGATGCCGAGCCCCACGTCCTTCGAACCGGTAAACGCGATTGTCGCGATCTCAGGATGGCGCACCAACGCCCGTCCGATGTCGGGCCCACCAGGCAGACAACAGAATACTCCTTCAGGCAGACCGACCTCCCGCAGGATCTCCGCGAGCCAGTGCCCCATCATTGGCGAGCGCTCGGAGGGTTTGAAGATCACGGGATTCCCGGTCACGAGCGCCGCCGACACCATGCCGGTGGGAATCGCCAGCGGAAAATTCCACGGGGCGATGACGGCCGTCACCCCGCGAGGGCTATAGAGACGCTGGTTCAGTTCGCCCGGTTCCTGTCCTAACCGTCTTGGGGAAGCGAGTCTGCGCCAGTCTGCCGCATAAAATTCCAGAAAGTCGATCGCTTCCGCGAGATCCGCATCCGCCTCCCGCCACGGCTTCCCACATTCCACTATCTCCCATGCCGCCAACTCATCGCGCCTTGTCCGCATGAGCGCAGCGGCGGCACGCATGATATCCACTCGTCGTTCCGTTGTGGTGTCGCGCCAGGCTTCCCTCGCCTGAACCGCCCGGCGCACCGCCTGCTCGAGATCCTCCGAGCTCGCGCTGGACAACCGGCCCACAACTTCATCTGGACGTCCGGGATTGCGAGACTCGATGACAGGCCCTGTCAGGCGCAGCCCCTCGGACGACGAAGTCCACTGCCGGCCCAGTTGCGACCGCACGGCTGCCAGGGCCTGCTGCATCGCCACTCGGCTGCCAGCCTGCGAAAAATCCCGCTGCGGTTCATTGCTAAACTCCTGCATACCGGCCGGTTGAGACACGAGGTGCTGCTTCTGACTCAGTCCCTCATGAACAGGCGGAGCCAGCAACGTGCTCAAAGACTGGGATTCCACATACTCCTTCCGCAGGAACGATTCATTCGAGGTGTTTTCTAGCAATCGCCGTACGAGATAGGCCATGCCTGGAAGCAGATCACCCACCGGGGTATAGAGCCGTAACCGGCGCCCATGTTGCGTGACCGCATGCTGAAAGGGCTCGGCCATGCCGTAGATCATCTGATATTCCCAGGTCTCTGGAGGGAGCCCGAGCGATTCCGCAACCGCCTCGATGTGGGCCAACGTACGGAGATTGTGCGTCCCAAAGGCCGGTCGAATCAGGGATGTCTGAGATAAAATCAGATGCGTGAGCGCTTCATAGTTGGCATCCGTCAATACTTTTTGTTCAAAGAGAGGAACAGCCCAGCCTCGTTGCCGGTAGCGGATCATGTCGGAATCCCAATAGGCCCCTTTCACCAGTCGAATCGTGATGGGCGCCCCACGGCGGTGAACCCAGGGCAGGAGCTCCTCGATATCTCGTTCAGTTTCCAGATGGTAGGCCTGCAACGCGAGACCCGCATATGGATAGGCCTTGTAGGAAGGCTCCGCAAAGAGCCTGGTGAAGATCTCCACCAGTAATGTTTTTGTATCGGCTTGTTCCATATCGAAGATCAACGACGCGGGGAGGCGCATCGCCAGATCGAGAATAGGTCGAAGCCGCGCGACCACAGAATGGTAGCTTCCTTCCGGATCGATCGGGTCAAGGTGCGGAGAGAGGGCGGAGATTTTGATGGAGAGCTGGACCCGCGGTATCGGTCCGAGATGGTCCCGCTCCAGTAAGGGATGGGACGGCCACGAGGCTGCCTCGCGCGCGAGCAAGGTCAGGGCTTCCAGACAGCGATCGCGGTACCGATCAGCCTCACGATCGCTGATGGTGGCCTCACCCAACAAGTCAATCGACCAGGCTCGCCCATGCTGCCAAAGATCGGTCAACCGCGACGCCGCTTCCTCTACTGTCGCTCCGGCAATGAAGGCGCGCGCCATGTGCTCGACCTGGCTTCTGATCGCCTTGCCGCTGAGCCGAGCCCCCAAGCTGGTGGCGGAAAGGGCTTTGATCCCCCATTGGCCGCCGAAGAGTGGTGTGTCTCCATCACCCATGTACTCGCGAGCCAGCACGACCACCTCCTCGTCGTCTGTGACAGAGGGCAGGACATCAATGAATCGAAACAGCTGTGTCTTGAAGAGGCTGTCCTGCATGGCCAGGTTGAGGGCCGTTTGCGACCACCAGCGGCGCTCAAAGAGTGTCGGAGTTCGGCCGGCAGAGAGACGCGCGAGCTGTTCACCGATACGGTAGATCGCAGGTTCGAGAGGGGAAGAAACTTCCGGCATCTGCACCCCCACTAGCAGTGAGATGAAAGAACACCTTCAGTATACACTGCGAGCATTCTGTTGAAACGTTTGCACAAATTCGGTATACTGTTTTGACTGTTTCGTCCTCCCCATCAGATACTCCGATGAAGCGATGGATGAGTGCTCCAAGGAAAAGTAATGCTCGCTACAACAACTGAGGCTACACCGACCGAAGACGTGTTTGTGCCGTTAAACTTGGCTCTATTCTGCGCCATCGTGGTCGCCACGATTATCGGTATCCCACTCTACGGTTATTACTACGGGTTCAGCCTCTTCGACTGGGTCCTGTCTTTAGTGATGTACATCGTCACGGGCATGGGCATCACCGTCGGCTATCATCGGTTGGTGTCACACCAGAGTTTCGAATGCCCGAACTGGGTCAAAGCCTGTGTTCTCGTCGCCGGTGGTTGGGCGATGCAAAATTCTGCCCTCACATGGGGTGGCGACCATATCCGCCATCACGCCAAGACTGATGAAGAAGAAGATCCCTACAACGCCACCAAGGGATTCTGGCACAGCCACTGCGGCTGGCTCTTTTACGATACCCCCTACCGCACGGGGAAATACGAGATCCGTCTGCGCCGCGACCCTGTGGTGATGTGGCAACATCGCTACTATTGGCCGATCGTGGTCACGGGACTTCTGCTCCCTTTTGTCCTTGGTGTCTGGTGGCACGGCAGCTGGCAGGGCGGCATCAGCGCCTTCCTATTGGGTGGTCTCTTCCGGATGTTCATGGTGCTGAACTCTACCTTCACGATCAATTCGCTCTGTCACATGGTGGGGACACAGCCCCACAGCAAGCAGGACAGCAGCCGCGATAGCTGGCTGGTCTCCTTCGTCAGTTTTGGCAAGGGTTATCACAATTTTCATCACGCCTACGCACGCGATTTCCGCAACGGACCGAAGTGGTACAATTTCGACCCCTCGAAATGGATCATTTACACCCTCTCGCTGCTCGGGCTCGCGAACAATCTTCGCCGCAACGACCCCACCGTCGGGTAACGGGTTCGGAAAACAACACTCCCGACGGACTGTTTCATCTTCCTGCTATACATTCCCCCATTGAGCTGTCACCCATAGCGCAATAGACCCATTTTCTTTCACCCTGTCCTTCGCTTATGATGGAGTGACTGATCCGAGAGCCAGTTTTATTCGATGGTGCACGTAGCAGGCTGCGGAAAAGCAATTGTGGCAAGGTTTAAATTCAATAGTCCGCACGGCTAGGACAACAGGAGAACACCGTGCAGGATGCTCAAAAAGACCGTCCAGCAAGGCCGCAGTGAGCGAAGAAGCGAAGGCGTACGCTTCGGTACGTTGAGCTTCTGAGCGAAGCGAGAACGCCGCATGGGAACAAGCGCGTCTCGGCGCGCCGGGGTCGGGCGGGTGAGAAGATCGACTTTTTCAGCATCCTGCTAGAGGAGGAGCGCTTCATGGCTGATCAACATCCTGCTGGACCCCAGACTGGTCACGGGAAAGACAATCTCATTCCCGGTGTCAAATACGTCATTGCCGTCAGCAGCGGCAAAGGCGGGGTCGGCAAATCCACGGTCTCCGTCAATCTCGCCGTAGCCCTAGCCTTGACCGGCGCCAACGTCGGCCTGCTCGATGCGGATATTTATGGTCCGAACATTCCCATGATGATGGGCGTGACCAAGCCCCCGGAACAGAAAGACGGGAAGATCGCTCCAGCCGAAAGTCACGGCGTCAAACTTATCTCCATGGGATTTTTTGTCCCGGAAGACACCGCCGTGGTCTGGCGAGGTCCAATGGTCCATACCGCTATTCAACAGCTCTTCCGAGACGTGCTGTGGGGTGAACTGGATTACTTGCTTATCGATCTGCCGCCCGGCACCGGAGACGCGCAGCTCACCCTTACCCAGTTGGTTCCGCTGACCGGCGCCGTCACCGTCACGACCCCGCAGGAAGTGGCCCTGCACGATGTCCGCAAAGGCATGATGATGTTCCAAAAAGTGAATGTGCCGCTTCTCGGCATTGTGGAGAACATGAGTTACTTTCTCTGCGGCCACTGCGGCGAGCGAACCGAAATATTTTCGTACGGGGGAGGGGAGCGGGCCGCCGCCACACTCGGGGTGCCATTCCTCGGTCGAGTGCCGATCGACCCGGCGATTCGCGATGGGGGCGACTCGGGAACCCCGATCGTGGTGGCCAATCCGGCGTCGCCGCAATCGGCGGCGTTCCGGGATATCGCACAGAAAATTATTGCGGAAGTCACCGGCGGTACAAAGGGAGTTCCGCCGATTGAAAGCCTGTTGAGCAAAATCAAAAAACCATTTGCGACAACATAACCGAACTGCGAAAGGACG
>VBOL01000199.1 GCA_005887945.1 Nitrospirota bacterium | reverse complement strand
TTCAATGACCAGCCCTGCTGCCTAGCCCCCTGTGCTCTCGTAGCTTTCAAGACAGCGTAATAGTTCTGCTTGGCAGCGCTCCTGGTCGTAGCCTCGTCCAATCAACACGATCGCGTGGCTCGGTTCATCGAGCAACGTGATCGGCGTAATCGTCGCGTTGCCTGGCGGGGCATATTGAAATTCTTGGAGTTCCGGTCCCTTGGCGAAGCGGAAGAAGCCTTTCGCCCGTTCAAGTTCAGGGGGCAGGGTCTTCATCCAGCGCAGGAATTGTGCAAAGTTCAACGGGCCGGGCAGCCGAACCGTCGTGGCGATTGGATGATATGATGCCCGCTTGCCCGTCGTGGATGATCGTGGTACTCCGAATTCTACATTCACCGTTCGTGCCGGCGACATGCGGGTCATTGGTTCGAGCAGCGATGAGGGATCGACCCGGGCATGGCTGGTTTCCCAGACCCGCGCGTAGGGATTCTGGTCGACAGTCGTCGCTTTGAATCGCTCCCAATGGCCGGCGATATAGAGATCTTTCTTGTTGAGAATCAACTCGTCGGCGCAGCGAATCGCCTGCCTGGTGACGAATCCTCCCATACTCTCCCTGTCTGTTGGGATCGGATGCAGTAAGGCGATGACTTTTTCTAGGCGTGTGAGCCGCGCGGTGTAGAGATCGGTGACGCCCTCGATGACTTCGGCTGGATCAGCCATGCCTGAGCATTCCAGGATGATCACATCTGATTTATAGTCTCGCACCAGTTGGGCGATTCCCCAGGAGAGATCTTCCTTGGTATCGCAACAAACGCAGCCGCCGGCGAGGTTCATCACTTGTTCCGCGATGGTGCCCGCGCGGGGGCCGTCGATGCTCACCTCCCCGGCTTCGTTCATCAACACGCCGACCCGCGTGCCCTGGCTCTTCCAATGTTCAAGCAGCCGCATTAGGAGCGTGGTTTTTCCCGCGCCGAGGGAGCCACAGAGGATATAAAAGGGGATCGGGGTCGTGGTCATTTTCCCAATGGGTTTAAGGTGTAAAAAGTGCGAGCATGCGTCTGCGCGATACTAGCCCGCATTATTTATGAAGCTTCGGGACGAAACTGTGGAGACGCCAAGCGAGGCGGACGCGTGGAGCCCTGAGAGGCCGAGACGTACTTGAAACAGTACGTTGAGGTCGCGAGGGGCGAGCCCGCCCGCCTGGCCGTGAGAAAACCACGGCCAGGCTTGTCGTAGCGGCGTATTCGCAGTTGCAGTAGAAGCCGTCATGAATAATACGGGCTAGATAGCTCAGTGTTGCACATGTAAGAGCCCCTCATCCCGGTGCTGCTTTGCCAACGTGGTTAGATCGCAGTGGATCTCGTCAGGGTGGCAACAGTGGGTTTCCATCTGTATCGTCATATGTTTAATGCCGAAATCTGTGCTGACCCGGGTGCGGATGGTATGCAGAAGGTCATTGGTCAGCGCCGAATCATCTCCATCGACGAGTATATGACAGGTCATCATAATCAACCGAGGTTCGACCGCCCAGATATGGAGGTCGTGGACGTTTTTCACGCCGGGGATCGCCTCGATGGTCGCAGCCACCTGTGAGGCGCTGATTTTCGGCGGGGTCGATTCCAGTAAGACGTCCAGCGACTCCTTAAACAGCGGCCAAGCCCCTTTTGCAATTGCCACGACGACCAGCAAGCTGATGAGCGGATCGAGAATGGTCCATCCGGTGAATAGTATGACCCCGCCGCTGATCACGACGCCTAGTGATGCCCAGGCATCACCCAGCATGTGCCAAAAGGCGCTGCGGATATTGAGATCATCCTTGGCTCCGTGCTAAACTCAGGGCGGCGATCGCCATGATCCAGCCGCCGTCCACCGGTATAGGCTGCAGCAGCCGTTTGAGTCCCACGAGTGTGATGCCGAGAGCCGTAAGCAACAGGACGAACGAATTCAAGAAAGCCGCAATGATGCCGGCTCGGTGATACCCAAATGTTCTGGTTTCTGTGGCAGGCCTGGCCGTGAGTAGATGGGCATAGAGGGCAAGAAAGAGCGCGCCCTGGTCGACGAGGTTATGGCCCGCATCGCTCATGAGACCGATGCTATTGAGGATCCATCCGCCGATGAACTCGGCAACAATGATCGCCGCGTTCAGTGCCAGGGCTAGAGACAGCCGGGAGCGGAGATGTTCGTACGAAGCAAGGGTAGACATTAGTTATAGTGTCGCACGGCTCTCGCATCACGGCAAGTCTTCAGGGTAGATGGGGTGTGAGCCCTATACTGATGACTGCAGCTGCAGAGGGTTTGAACTGAGGGCCAAACGCTGAGCCTGCCTTAGCAGGATGCAGAGAGTCTATTTGGATAGACTAGAGTTTCGATGGTCCGTGCGCGAGGCACAACGGGAGAGTTTCCAGCAGGATGCTCAAAAAGGTCATCCAGCGAGGCCGCAGGCGAAGCAAGAACCGGAGGCGTACCCTCCGGGGTACGTTGAGGATTCTTGCGAGCTGAGAACGAAGCTGGGGGCCTTTTTCAGCATTCTGCTAAGGTGCGATCGGTGCGAACTCCAGGAAGTACTGGCGCGGCAGGAAGGTGTGTTCTCGAACGAGCCGGTAGCCGGCTTCGGTCAGTTCTGCAATCACGGTCTCCCGAGGGACCAGATGGTGTTTCGGAAAACCGAGTTCACCCGAGCGTTCGTCGTGATAGAAGTCGATGATGGCGACGCGGCCTCCGGGCTTCAGCGACGACTTGGTGTCGGAGAAGTATTTCGTACGTTCATCCAGGTGGTGATAGGTGTTGCAGACGAAGAGGAGATCGATTGACTCATAGGGAAGTTTCGGGTTGTCAGGCCGCGCCAAGATGAATTCAGCCGTATAGGGCCGATGCATGTGGATAATGCTCTCTTCCGCATACTTTAACATCTCCGGTTCCACATCGACCGCATAGACTTTGCCTGTCTCTGTCACCGCCTCGATGAATCGCCGAGTGAAGTAGCCGGACCCTGATCCGAGATCGGCCACGATCAGGCCCGGTTTCAGAGTGAGTGCCTCAACCACCTCGGCGGGCTTCTGGCTCCGATCCCGTTCCTGACTGTCGAGTTGTTCCAGATACTGTGTGATGTCGTTCGGCCGCCGCTGTTGATGCTGGTCTTGTGCTGATGCGGGGCCTGAGAAGGGACCCCAGCAGAGGATAGTGACGGAGACCATTGCCAATAGGTTCATCGCCTTCCCCTGACCGATCATCATGGTTTTTTGGAGGGCAACCGTTCGCTGAGCACGGGATATTTCGCTTTCCCCACACCAAAGTTTCCGCTGGAGGGGTCGGCTGCCACGACGCGGAGGGTGATTCCGTCCGGTGCATCTTTCGGGAGGGGAACGAAGAACGGTGCTTCGAAGCTGGCTCGGTCGTTGTTGTAAAACAACTGGAGTCGTTCGAGAACCCGCTCTCCAACCATCAGCTCACCGTAGATGTGGATCTTCCGGGAGTCCCAGTCCCCGTGCGGACGAACCAGCGCTCCGGACAATGTTCGAACTGATGCACGCAGGATCACATCGTCTTTAGCGATCAACGGATCGCCTGATTGTGGATGTTCGATCTGGACGATGTACCCGTAGAGATGAAGGACAATCCCGTCGTTGGTCGTGTCCTGCCCGGGAACGAGCCACACCGTCGTCGAGGCGCGCTGGGACGACGCGGGGTAGGCGAGTGGGCCTTCGGCGGTCACTTCAACCAGCGTGGGATGGAGCAAGTCGAATGTCGCGGTAAACGTTGCGGCCGGCCGGGAGCTATAGTGCGGTTCCTCCATGAGACGCGGCGTCCGCATGATTTGATTTTGGTCGCCGGCTTCGCCCTGCTGAATTCCGGTGGCAAGGATTTGTTTGGTGGCCACGTCGGTGATCGTGACGCGGGCGCTCCCGACCTCTCGACCGAGGACCATCGCGCCATGGCCTACGACGCGGACTAAAATGGTCGTCGGTTGTGGTTCGTTCAGACGGAGATCGGAAGGGGGGTTATCTTCGGCCGGGATCGCGAGGCAGGGGAGGGGCGTCAGTACAGTACAACAGAGAAGCA
>VBOL01000015.1 GCA_005887945.1 Nitrospirota bacterium | reverse complement strand
CGACCTTCAATCGCCCTGCCGTAACGCGGCCGGCAATGATGCGGCGGGCGTCGAACTTGTACACATCCTGAACCGGCAAGCGAAGCGGCTGTTCATATCGTCCCGGCTCCTTCCGAAAAGCACTGAGTCCGTCCAGCACGGTAGGACCACTATACCACGGCATTCTCTCGCTCCGGTTGGCGATATTATCTCCGAGCTTGGCACTGACCGGAATGATCTGTTGTGGAACCGCCTTGAACTGCCCGAGGAACTCCCGATATTCCTTCTCAATCCCGTCGAACACATCCTGCCGATAGCCGACCAGATCCATTTTGTTTACGACGACGGCAAACTGGCGTACGCCCAGGAGCGACAAGAGATAGCCGTGTTTCTTGGACTGTTCCTTCACGCCCTCCAAGGCATCGATCAGCAGCAACGCCCCTTCGGCCCGGGCCGCCCCGGATATCATGTTCTTGAGAAACTCCTTATGCCCCGGCGCATCGATGATGATGTAGTGGCGGCCCTTCCAGGCGAAGAACGTTCGCGCCGTATCGATGGTGATTCCCTGCTCCTGTTCTTCAAGAAAGGCATCGAACAGGAATGCGTACTCGAATTCCTTGCCCTGCTGCCGGCAGATGGCCTGGACCTTTTCAAGTTTGCCATCCGGCAACGATCCCGTGTCGGCATAGAGACGCCCCAGCAAGGTTGACTTCCCGTGGTCCACGTGCCCGACGATGACGATGTTGAGACTCTCGGATGGTTTCGAGATTGTTTCTGCCATTCTTAGACTCCAGAATGTTCAAACAGGCAGCCCCGCAAGGCCGCAGGGGAGGAAAAACCGCAGGCGTACCCTCTTGGGTACGTTGAGGATTTTTCCGACCCGAGAACGCCGCTGGATGCCTGTTTCAACATTCTGCCTTCACATATACCCGTCTTTTCGGAGCAGCTCCATCCCGCGCCCTTCATCCTGCGCGCGGCCCGATCGCTCTGCCACCGTGGTGTGCCGCAACTCGTCAATGATGTCGTCTACGGACTTTGCCGTCGATTTGATCGGCGTCGTGCAGGGCGCACAGCCGAGGCTGCGATAGCGTGTCCCCTCCCCCTTGTCGAGATAGAGATCGATGAAGGGAATGTTCTCGCACTTGATGTATTCCCAAATATTGATTTCCGTCCAATCCAGCAGCGGATGAATTCGGATGTGTGTCCCCGGAGGAAAAGTCGTCTTGAATTGATCCCAGAGCTCCGGCGGCTGATCGCGGAAATCCCAATCGCCATGTTTGTCACGCGGCGAGAAGTAGCGTTCCTTGGCTCTCGTCCCTTCCTCATCTGCGCGCACACCGAGAATGATGCCTGTATAGCCCTTTTGCTCAATCAGTTGCTTGAGCCCATCGGTTTTCAAGGCCGTACAGCAGTTGACGCGACCCAGCGTATGATTCATCCCGGCCGCGAGCGCTTCCTTGTTTTGCCCAACGACCAACTTGAGGCCCCACTCGCGGGCCATTCGATCTCGATATTCGATCATGGCGGCGATTTTGTAACTCGTGTCGACGTGCAGGAGGGGGAACGGGACATGGCCGAAAAAAGCTTTTCTGGCCAACCACAGCAGCACGGTCGAATCCTTCCCCATCGACCACAGCATGGCCAGATTGTCAAAATGCTTATAGGCTTCTCGGAGAATGTAGACGCTCTGGTCTTCTAATTGACGAAGATGTCGCACGGACTCGATCCTCTCTTGTGGTCAATGGATTCGGCCGGTCACCCCTGGGCCCACCGGCTCCTGAGTCAGTTCCTCCAACTTTCGTGCCGCCGCCCCCTCTTCGAGCGCTCGACGTGCAAGTGGGACGCACGACACCCATGTTGCCCCTTTACCTGCGGCGTAAAGAATCAGCGCCGCGTTCATTAACACCCAGTTGCAAGGCCCGCCCTGCAGTTGATTGTGGAGAATCCGTCGGAGCAGATCCGCTTCCTTGTTTCGTTGATTCGACGGGAAACCGGCCATGTCGCGCCGCGTGCCCAGCGGCAACCCGATATCTTTTGATGTGAACGAGAGGGGCGTAATCCGCTCGTCACGCAATTCCAGGACTCTTGTGAGCGCGGCAATCGACAGCTCAGGATCGCCTTCAACACCGCTGACCACTAGAGCACGCGTACAACCCAGCATCCGCAACACTTCAGCAGTCTTTTCAAAGTGGAGAGGATGGGACAGCCCGATGACCTGCGACGCGGCGCGAGCCGGATTCAAGAGCCTCGCAATCGGATGAAAGACGTTTCGCGCTCCCAGCTCTTGTCGCATCTCTAAAAAGCGATAGATCGGAGGGTGGTAGAGTGCGACGTCGAGATAGGCAAATCCACACCGTGTCACCTCCTCTGCCGCCACTTTCGGCTCCAAGTCGATCGGCAGGCCCAAGGCCTTGAGCACCCCGGCAATCCCCGCGCGGCCAGGAATCCCGTCGTACCCATGCATCAAGACCGACGCGCCTGCCGCCGAAGCCACGATGGCAGCGGCCGCAAGGGCATGGAAGGTTTCCTGTTTCCCCGCATAGCTAGGGAGATCCACGACGCCAAGTTCTCGGGGTATCGGCACAGGCGCCACATAGGAACGCGCGGTCGCGGTCATCGAGGCCAGTTCGGTGACGGACTCCATCTTGATCCGCATGGCCATGAGAAAGGCCCCCACCTGCACCGGTGTGGCCTCTCCTTCAATGAGCGCCTTCATCACCAGCTTCGCTTCGTCCCAGGTGAGGTCCTTGGCAGCCCGTGGCCCTTTGCAAATTTTTGCGATACATTCCTGCATCGACATTACGAGGCCTTGTGTAACCCGCACTCAGTCTTGGTAAAGTTTTCCCACCGTCCCGCGCGAGGGTCCTCGCCGGGCATCACTGGGCTCGTGCAATGGGTGCAGCCGATACTGGGATAGTTGCGGTCATGCAATTCGTTATAGGGAACTTCATAGACACGAATGTAGGTCCAGACATCCTCCCACGTCCACTTCGCGAGCGGGTTGACTTTGACCAACTGAAACTTCTGGTCCCACTCGATCAACTTCGCATTGGCTCTCGTGGGAGATTGGTCTCGCCTAATCCCTGTGATCCATGCATCGAATCCCTTGAGCACTCGAGTGAGCGGTTCCACTTTGCGCAACTCGCAACATTGATCGGGATGGCGTGTCCATAGGGCTTCGCCATGCTGAGCGGCTTGTTGCTCCGGCGTGAGCAACGACTTCACCTGGATGACCTGCTCTGGCTTGAGGTGATACCGCCCGATCACACGATCGCGCGTGGCATAGGTCTCGGGAAAGAGAAACTCCGTGTCGAGATAGAGGAGCGGCACTGAGGGATTGATGCGGTGGACCATGTCCACGAGGACGACATCCTCTGCTCCGAAACTACAGGCAAGCACGATGTTCGGCGCATAGCGCTCGATCGCAGCCGCCACGACTTCCTGCGGCTGCTTCGCCTCGAACGACTCACCCCAGACTGCGAGTTCCTCAGCAGAGGCTGAATGTTCTGTGTTCTCCACGCTAACCCCCTCTCTCTTTCGACACTTTCCACAGGAGAGGCGCCAGGGTTGGTCACCTGCGCATATCGAGCGAGCACATTCCCACCGTGCGCGCTCTGGGAGCACAGACCGACCCTGGTGCCCTCCTGCTCACTCTACTTTTTCGACCAGAATCCGATAATGCGCCGCGGCGGCTTCAAGTGGTTCCTGCAGCAACAACTTATGCCCATCGTTTTTCAAACTCAGGGGCACGTTCTTCATGGGTTCCCCCGCATCGAGCCAGACTTCCAAACGTTCGCCCGCATCCATCATCTCGAGCTTCAGCTTGGTCTTTACATAATTCAGCGGACAGGCCACCCCCCGCAGGTCGTACACTGGCGCGCCGGACGTAGTAGGCGCGCTGACAGAAGATACAGTCGGCTTGACCTCTGGTATCGCACTGGTCGTGGCCACCGCTGCCTTGCCCGCCGGCGCCAATTTTAGATCTTTGCCCATCTGCTCCGTGGCAGCCCGACAGGCGTCAACGAATCCCTTGGCAAACCCCATCTTGTCGCGCGCTGATTCGCCCGTTGTCTCCTTGGGTCCTAAATCGCCGACCCGCTTCCTCAATTCCCGATACATTGCTGGAACGATGCCCTTTTGTGCAATCCGGCTGTCAAATTCGATGAAGGTTTCTGCATCTGTCGAAGGTTCAAGTCCTTCCGTCACAAGCAAGGCCTTGGCAGCAGCCAACACGGCGCGATAGGACTTGTTCACCGAGACAGAATATTGATGGTTATTGACCAGAAGCTTCGCCTGATAGAGCTCTTGGTCGGCTTCGAGAATGCCGTTCTCGATCATATCAAGCGCGCCACCTGCGCACTCGCCAGGTCCGAGATCCTCCAAGACAAATTCTTCCTCGCCTTCCCAGTCGTAGTAGAACGTCGAATCATCTTGAAAGGACGGAACGATGGTATAGGGGATCAACTCATCCTTGAGTTTGACCTTACCGACACGATCAATGAAGGCCGGCAGCCCTTCCCCGGAGAGGCGGTCACGCCGGTACACGTCAATCAAGTGCGTGATCGCCGCCGACACGCTCTTGGCCGGTAACTTGACCACCATCTGTCCGATCTTCGCCGTTCCGTTGACCTTCCCGCCCAAATGCAATTCATAGAAGGGCGCGACGTGCTCGCCAATGCGTTTCCCCACGCCATGCAAGCCGATTGTGGCGATATGGTGCTGGGCGCAGGAGTTGTGGCATCCGCTGATCTTGACACTGACATCCTTCAGATCCTCGGGGACTCGCCCCGCTGGAAATACCTCTGCCAACGCTCGCGCGAGCCCCTTTGAAGACGTGATCCCCAAGCCGCAAGTGTCGGTGCCGGGACAGGCGATAATGTCTTCTACCAATTCGGCACCGGGATCGGCCAAGCCCTGTGAAGCAAGATCAGCATAGAGGTCGGCGATGCGCGACTCCGGCACCCATCGAATGATCATGTTTTGATTGATCGTCGTCCGAATGTTGCCATTGGAGTAGCGATCCGCAATATCGGCAATGAGAAGCATCTGCTCTGCCGTGAGATCGCCCATAAATAACTTGGTCACGGCGGCGACGTACCCCTCTTGCTTCTGACGCACAACGTTGGTGCGTCGCCACATCTCGAACGGCGTCTCCGCTGGCGCACCCTGGACATGACCGTTGGTCTGCACCGCTGGCTGCTTCGATCCATTCGACGTCGGCATGATTAAGGGAATGGGTTCATCCGGATATGAAAGTAACTTGATCGGCTCATGGGTCGGACGGGCATGTCCCATCGCCACATAGGCCTCTTCCCAGCGGCGTTTGAACTCCTCGAAGCCCAGCTTATCGATCACAAACTTCATTCGGGCCTTCATGCGATTTTTTCGATTGCCCAAGGTATCGAACACCCGAATCACGGCTTCCACGCTCGGGATGAGTTCATCCATCGGAGTGAACTCCCGAAGGACCTGCGCGAGCCGTGGGGCTGAACCGAGACCGCCGCCTGCGACCATTCGAAAACCGATGGCTCCATCCGCACGCTTTGCTGCGAGTAGCCCGATATCGTGAATCGGTGTGAGCGCACAGTCCCGCTTGCAACCGGAGAAGGCAATTTTGAATTTGCGGGGGAGGCTCTGGTTGAGCGGATTCCGCAAGAGATGGAACGCGACGGTTTTCGCATAGGGCGTCACGTCGAACACTTCCCCCTGACAGATTCCGGCAAGGTGACAGGCCGTCACATTGCGGACCGTGTTGGCGCAAGCCTCTCTGGTAGTCAAGCCGACTTCAGCCAGCCCGCGCATGATGGTCGGCACATCCTTTAATTCGACAAAATGCAGCTGGATATCCTGGCGCGTGGTCACATGCCCGACACCGGTGGCATATTGCTCGGCCAATTCTGCAACCCGGCGAAGCTGATTCGACGTCAGTCCGCCGAAGGGGATCTTGATACGGACCATCTGGACACCGGCTTGCCGTTGGCCGTAAATGCCGTACTGGAGACGGAAGGGCCTGAACAGATCGGCCGAGACGTCACCCGAAACCATACGCATCGCCTCAGCCTCGAAGGTCTCTATCTCTTCGACAACGGCAGGAGAAATGGGCTCTGTCTTGATCGGAACAGTAGTGAGTGGCATGAGACTCATAGGTGACCTCAAATGTGGTACATCAAGGACCGCTCTTGCTCGAGTACTCGTTGCTGCCCGGCTAATTCTTCCACACTTATGGCTTCGAGCACATGGCGTTCCGCTTGATAGACCTGCTCCCAAACTTTCCCAAGCAGAAGTTCCGGCTTGCTGAGTCGTCGCCCCTGTGCACGGCCAGCTCCACCGTTCGGGAGTGAAAGCGGACCATCAAGTGCCTCAAGGATCTCGACGATCGATACCTCGGACGGTTTCTTCGAAAGCACGTACCCCCCTTGGGCTCCTCGACTGCTCGACACAAGACCGGCCTTCTTCATCCCATGGAGGACCTGTTCAAGAAAGCGAGCAGGGATGACCTGTCGACGTGCAATTGATTTCGCTTGGACAGGGGCCGTTCCGAGATGCATCGCTAAGTCGACAGCCGCCATGATTCCATAGGTTGCTCTGAGGGATACCTTCATACACGAGTATTCCGGTAGGAATTAAGACGCATGTCATATTTTATACTCTCTGAAAGGCTCTACTGTCAAGCTACCTCTCTCTGATGGTCCAAAGAGCGTAGTCTTAGTAGGATGCTGAAACAGTTCGTCAGCGCCACAGACCGTGACGCGTGAAGCGCGAGACATGCGAAAAAGGCATGATCCGAAGTTCGAAATTCGGGGTTCGAAGTTTCGAAAACCTCGAACTTCAGACCTCGAACCCTCCCCCGTCCAGCCATTCTCGCACTGCTATCCTGCGAGAGTGTTCTCCTGTTGTGCCCCACGTGCGTGCCTGTGAGTGCCCGCACGCAGACAGGCGGACACTCGAAGTTCTCAAGTGCCCCCATTGTTTTTCCGCAGCCTGTTCGAGCGCTTCGCCTGCACTAACCAGAAACGAATCTGTCGAGAGGATTGCGGCTCATTCATACATACCGGTCGCACGAGCTTGGCACGGCACGGAAGTAGTCGGACCCATGGAATATCTCGATCAAGACATCGATCTTCCCTCGCTGAGGCAAGACCGCTCATCCGGCGAGAGCAGACCATCCTATCACCTGTGCTCGAGCAAACAAGAACTGCTCCCTCTATATTTTACTGGTTGACATCAAAGTGGCTCTGGGCAATAATCCGCACCTCTTCTCCGTTTGTCCTCAGGAACCTTCATGTCGCCTACGTCATCTGTCTTCAGTATTTTGTTGCTCAGTGGTGACCCGGACATCCAGAGTCAGTTCAAGCACGCGTTCAAAGACGCTTCCGTGACTGCAGCAAAATACGCGTCCACGCTGCCGAAGGACGTGACGCGTCGCACGTTTGATGCGGTCATCGTCGAATTGAAACCAGGCTCATCCGGTAGAGCTGCCGCCATACCTACCAACATCGATCTCACACACGCATTGGTGATCACCGGTTCTCGAACTGTGCTGATACGAATCTCCAAGCTCATGCAAGTAATAGCGCGGCAGAATGCTGCGGGAGCGAACAGAAATGAAGCCTTATCCCTTGAGGACTATCTCGAATGGAAGATGGGTGATTTTGTGAAAGGGATGCGAGACGGTTCGGGGCGGAACCTACATCCCATGTTGATCAATGCCATTGAGCGCCCCTTGATCACCAGAGCACTTCAGGAAACCAAAGGCAACCAGATCCAAGCAGCAGAACTACTGGGTTTGAATCGAAACACGCTCAGGAAGAAGATGCATGACTTGCACATTCCCGTGAAACGGAATCGGACCGCTCAGACGCGAGAGGCCTGACGCGTTGGGTGTTCTCGAAAGACCGGATTCATGTGAGTGCGGTAACAGGGAACGTTGGTGGCAAGGAGTCGCGTAGTTCAACCCAATAACAGGAGGTGCACGATGACGAAAGAAGAACTGATCGCAAAGATGGCGGCATCCGCCGGCATCACGAAGGTTGCGGCAGGCACTGCGTTACAGGCCTTCACCGGAGCGGTGACCACGTCCCTGAAGAAGGGGCAACGCGTCTCGCTGGTGAATTTTGGAACCTTTACCGTAGCCAAGCGGAAGGCTCGGCTCGGGCGGAATCCCAGAACCGGTGAGGCACTGCGGATTCCCGCAGCCAAAGTCCCGAAGTTCTCGGCAGGGAAAATCTTGAAGTCAGCCGTCAGGTAACGACGTACGATCGTCAGATCGTACATCTGGCAAACAAGAGAGGAGGCGGCGTACTCCACCTCAGGGGTACGCCCTCTTCACTTTTGCGTTTCAGTATGACATCCTTTTGACGTATGCGGTATCATGAGCATCTGAGACGTGAAAAGTGAAACGTTAGGCCAAGGCATTTCCCAATACCTCTCACGTCTCACGTTTCACGCAGAAAAGAAAGGGGGGCGACCGGTTTCGACGGGGGTACTGAAGTCACTGTCGCATGTCGAGCTCTCGGGGTCTCGTAAATCCTCCGGGAAAATGCAACTGCCGATCAAGAACTGGCACTCGCGGCTTAAGCCGTGACGTCTCTCCACCTGAGGCCCGCGGGGGTGGGCGGGGCGCGATGCAGCGGGCTGGTCCACGGCTGGTGCTCAGCGGCTGAGGACGAGACCATACTGGGCTGGCGGCCAGTCTAAGCCTGCCGATGGGCGTGGGTGGCTGCAAAATCTAAACGATCGGCTACACATGTAGACGCAGTGCACTGACGGTCTTCGGACCCGGGTTCAACTCCCGGCGTCTCTACCAAACCGCACTTTGTGAGTACCGCCGGCCCTTCATCGATTTATCGTGATGGATGCCAGCGGATAAAATCTTCCAGTCTCTGTGTTCTCCCAGCCCTCGATTCCCCCTCTTCTTCTCCTCGACCATAGCAAACAAATGGCTTCGGCCAGATGGGCAGAAGACCGGCCACCACGACCGGTGAAAAACGGTTGTGAGAGCCGCACACTATACGGCCAAGCCAAGGGGTATATATCCAGCACATGCCGGTTCCTTTCACTGGGATGGGCACCCCACTGTAGCCCCTAACCTGCGCATCTTGGGTGAAATCATTAAATAGGTTTTTAGTCGGATCTCAATGCTGGATTTGTCCTCGCAATTTTGGGTAGCCTGGGCGGATGAGAGTGTGCATGAGGCCCTTGCTCATTTCCTGATGGAGCGACTGTCTATGGCGCGGGCTCGAATCAGGATTGACGCGATGTTGTACAGCCTGTTGTCAGTGGTCTGGATCACTAGCGGTCTCGCATTGGCAAATGAGGCGCTCCCTGTTAAGCCAGAACCGATCCCGGCTTCGGTCCCAATCCACCCAACCACGCGCGGCAGCGAGTGAGGCGAAACCCATGGGGAAGGGGTACCCGCCATCCCGTGCGGAAGCCGTACAAAAGCCAGCCGGCGCGCCGCACCCCCCCGGCCACGATTACCGGCAAGGATGGCGCGCCCATGGTGTTGGTGCCCGCCGGGGAGTTCACGATGGGGAGCGAGCAGGGCGATGACGACGAGCAGCCGGTCCAT
>VBOL01000198.1 GCA_005887945.1 Nitrospirota bacterium | reverse complement strand
GATTCGTCATCCTGCCGGCCTTCAACAGCGACGCGGTGTTGGATAAAGAAACCGGCTTGGTCTGGGAAAAGTCCCCGCAGCCGACGAGCACCAAATGGAGCGTGGCCCGCCGTACCTGTACCGAAAAAAATGTAGGGGGCCAGAAAGGTTGGCGGCTGCCATCACTCGAAGAGTTGGCCAGTCTGGTGGACCCATCCGTCGCACCTCCAGGCCTCGCTCTTCCGCCGGGCCATCCGTTTTTGGCTGTCCAGTCGGCCGTCTATTGGTCGTCGACGAGGGTTGGTGAGGATCCCAAGGGCTCGTGGGGCGTGCATTTCGGCTTGGGCGGCGGTGCGACCTTCATCAATTGGGCCCACAGCGTCCAAGTCTGGTGTGTTCGTGGTGGCATGAACACAGATCAGTAATGTTAGACGTCTTAACGAGGTTGCTATGCCGCGCTGCTTTCAGCGGGGAACCTAGCCCCGACTATTCATGAATACCTGCTACGTCGTCCGATCCTCTTGCCTAGCGGAGCTTTTCTCGTTCGGCCTCCTCGACGGACTGCACGTGCGCCTACGTCTGTCTTACTTGCAAGAAGCCCCGGCGGGCTTCGGTCTCGAACGTCTCGCGACGGCATTCATGAATAATCCGGGCTTGGGCTGAGTCGAGAGAGGCGGGAGTTTATTCAGTGACCTCGACGCGATTGACGAAGTAGGCGGTCTCTCCGAAGCAGGTCGTGGGGAGGTAGCGATACTCTTTGTAATGCAGGACCAATCGTTTTCCCATGGCCTGCGAGAGTTGTGACGCCACTTTCTCATCCCAGATTGAAAAGGCCCACAATACCGGGGCGACGCCCGGCACCGTAGTCATGGCCAGCTCCCCTTCGTACGTCTTGCAGATCCAGCCCTTGTGGGAAAATTTCTGAATGTAGCCGGCTCGACTGCCGTCGGAATAGCTGTAGTTGAAGGCGACGAGCAGATAGGCCGCCCCCAGAAACAGGAGCAACGTCAGCATGAGTTTCGGGAGCCACAGCCACTTCATGGGGGAATCTATTCAGATTACGATTGAAGATCGGCGAATAACCAGGGAGCCTCGGCCTTCCGTCGAGTTTCGTAGGCGGCGATGGTGGCCTCGTGTTGCAACGTCAATCCGATGGCGTCGAGACCCCGATACAAGCCGTCTTTTCGGAAAGGGTCGATCTCGAAGCGAGAGTGGGTGCCGTCCGGGGTGGTCACTGTCTGGTTTCCGAGGTCCACCGTCAATTGGTATCCGGGCGTCGCGAGGACGTCTTTCATCATCGCCAGGACCTCATCGGCCTTCAACACCACGGGCAGCATGCCATTTTGGAAGCAGTTGTTGTAGAAGATGTCGGCGAAGCTCGACGCGATGACACATCGGAAGCCCTGGTCGAGGAGAGCCCAGGGGGCATGTTCACGCGACGATCCGCACCCGAAGTTATCGCGCGTCAGGAGAATCGTCGCACCCTGGAAGCGCGGTTGATTCAAAAAGAACGCAGGCTCCTGTGAACCGTCTTTCTGCTTACGCCAATCGTAGAACAACCCTTCGCGGAGCCCGGTCCGCTTGATCGTCTTCAGAAATTGCTTCGGGATGATTTGATCGGTATCGACATTGACGCGGTCCAGTGGCGCGACCAGACCTGTCATGGTGGTAAAGGCTTGCATCATGATCCTCGTGAAACGTGAGGCCTGCGTAATCTCTTGAAATCCGTTCGTCAATTCCCCGAGGCCCACCCTCTTATGGTTCTTACGCCCAATGGCGAATATCGACGAAATGGCCTTCGATCGCCGCGGCTACTGCCATCGCCGGTGACACGAGATGGGTCCGGCCGCCGGCCCCCTGGCGCCCTTCGAAATTTCGATTGCTGGTCGAGGCGCAGCGCTCTCCGGGCTGAAGCACGTCGGCATTCATTGCCAGGCACATACTGCAGCCGGCCTCCCGCCACTCGAATCCAGCCTCTTTGAACAGTCGGTCGAGCCCTTCCTGTTCAGCCTGCTGTTTCACGAGACCGGAACCGGGTACGACCATCGCATGAACGGTCTTCGCGACATGCTTGCCTTTGGCCAAGTTGGCCGCAAGGCGGAGGTCCTCGATGCGTGAATTGGTGCAGGATCCGATGAACACCGTATCGATCCTGATATCAGTCATGGGCATGTTCGGGATGAGGCCCATGTATTCCAACGCCCGCGCAGTCGCCTGACGCTGGTTCTCGTCGGTGATCGTACGCGGGTCCGGCACTCGTTGATCGATTCCGGTCACCATCCCGGGACTCGTGCCCCAGCTGACTTGCGGCGCGATGTCCTCGGCCCGCATCGTGACGATCAAATCGTACGTCGCGTTCGCATCGGTCTTGAGCTGCTGCCATGCTTGCAGGGCCTGCTCGAACAGGTCTCCCTTGGGAGCCAACGGACGCCCCTTGATATAGGCGACGGTGTTCTCGTCCGGTGCGACCATCCCGGCACGCGCGCCGCCCTCGATCGACATATTGCAGAGCGTCATGCGCCCTTCCATGCTGAGGGCGCGGATCGCCGAGCCCGTGTACTCGATGACATAGCCGGTACCGCCGGCTGTGCCGATTTTTCCGATGATCGCCAGTATCACGTCCTTTGCCGAACAGAGAGCCGGCAGGACTCCGTCGACGCGAATCTCCATGGTCTTGGGTCGTTTCTGCACCAAGCACTGGGTGGCCAGCACGTGCTCCACTTCACTGGTACCGATGCCGAAGGCCAGCGCGCCGAACGCTCCATGCGTCGAAGTGTGCGAATCTCCGCACACGATGGTCGTCCCAGGGAGGGTAAAGCCCTGCTCGGGTCCGATTACGTGCACCACGCCTTGGCGGATGTCGTTCATGCCGAAGAGTGTGATGCCGAAGTCACGACAATTCTCCTCCAACGTCTGGATCTGTTTGGCACTGAGGGGATCGGCGATGCCCAAGGTTCGGTCGGTGGTCGGGACGTTGTGATCCGGCACCGCCAACGTGGCACCCGGACGTCGAGGCCGGCGACCCGAGAGCTTGAGTCCTTCAAACGCCTGCGGCGATGTCACTTCGTGGACCAGCTGACGATCGATATAGAGCAGGGTGGTCCCGTCCGGCTCTGCGCGGACGACGTGGGACTCCCAGATTTTTTCGAAGAGAGTCTGAGCGGCCATGGTAACTCCCCAATGATCGGTCTCGCTCGAAAGGGTCCTTCGAGAGGCCGTTACATTATACAGAGTCCTCCTATGGTCTGTACAAGAGCGCGCACCATATTCTTGTTCTTGCGTTGATCGAACCGACGTGGTACACCGCCTGGTCGGTGGGTACGAGGCCCCTTCCCTGCGGCTGCACCAGAGGGTTGTGCCGTGACTTCTCAGATATGGACCAATCCCGCCATCATGGAGTGGTCGCAACTGCTCCTCAATAGTTTCCGTCACTGGACCGGACGTGAACTGCTCGAACGAGCGGGCGATCCGGACTATCAGGCCCACGCGCTCTTCCAGTCTCCCTTCGTCGTCGTATCCCACGGGATGGAAGAGGACCCTCTCCTCAATTACGGCAATCAGATCGCGTTGGTATTATGGGAGATGACCTGGGAGGAACTGACGCGGACACCGTCGCGGCTGACGGTGGAGCCCACGAATCGGGCCGAACGCGAATGGATGTTGGAACAAGCCAAAACGCGCGGTTATCTCGACACCTATCAAGGTGTGAGAATTGCGTCAACAGGACGCCGCTTTCTCGTCGAGAACGCCCTCATTTGGAATGTCGTGGATGCAGAGGGACAGAGAGTCGGGCAAGCTGCCACCTTCTCCCAATGGACCTGGTTGACCTGACCGACTTGCAGACACGAAAAACTGTTCTGGCGAGTTAGAGCGGGATGGACACATGATGTCTAGAGCAATTGGAACGTTTCCCGCAGGATGTTCAAGGGGGCCAGACTTCTTACCCACCTGAACCCGGCGGCTACTTCACCCGCCCGCCATGAGTCTGCCAAGACAGCGCTGGCGGACTGTTTCAGCATCCTGCAAGAGGGTTGCAAGGAACTGAAACCGTGGACAAGAGCGACCATCAACGATCACAGTCTCCAGGAACATCACCGTTGGTCTGATCCATAGCCCGCGGTCACCGTAGCACGCGCGGTAGACCACATATCACAACTGGCGCAGGTCTATACCGGCCAAGGGAAGTATAAGTATGTGGAAGCGGAACCGGTGTATCTCCAGGGGTTGAAAGTTTGCCAAACCGCGCATGGCGAGTTTCACGCCGATGTCGCCGCCACGCTCAACAACCTGAGGGTTATCCATCGCGTGTACGGCCAGTATGCCAAGGCGGAGTCCTTGCTGCGCGGGCTCTGGCCATCCAAGAGAAACGGTTGGGCCTCGACCATCCGGACGGGGCGTTGAGTATCGTGAATCTGGCCCAGCTGCGCGTGGTCCAAGGGCAGCCGGAGAAAGTGGAACCGCTGTACCGTCGAACCTTGGCGATTCGAGTGCAGGCGCTGGGGTGTCCCACCAGAGGTCTCGAAGACGCTGGAGGACCTTGCCAATGCTCTGCGGAAAGTAGGGCGTGCAGACGAAGCGATCTCGCTGGAGCTGCGTGCCAAAACCTTTCGCGCGAGGCGGAGTTGAACCTGGAGCGCCATTCAGTGTAGCGTACCCCATATGGCGATATGCACAACGAGTCGGCTCCTATCAACTGGCGCATGAACGGGATGACCGCGCGGTTTGTGGGGATCGTGGCGATTGCACTCGGATTCGTCATCGGGATCTATGGACTGGAAGACACAAGAGCACGGTGGCTGCAGACGGCGTTGGGCGTGCTGGCGACCGGCATGTTGGCCCAAGGCGATGCGCTCTATTGTTCCGTGAAGCGCATGCAAGAGCTCAAGGACCAGCCCAAGTCATGAGAGGAGTGCGTCAGCACCTGTTCACGGTCGGGATACTCCTCCTCGCAGGGGCGATGCTCGCCTGCGGAGGTCCGCGGCTCGACGCCTATTTCAAGAAGGGCGTGGATCGACTCACGCAAGACGAGGTGACGGAGAAGCTCGGGCCGCCCCATACGGCGAAGACACCGGTTCTCGGGGGGGATTCTGTCTGGACCTATCGCTTTCCGATCAGTGACAAAGAATTGGCCTCGGTGAGCCTTTCCCAACTGACCGACACGGCGCAACAAGCAGCCGCATTAATGGGGAAGGCTTCCGCAGAAGGTCCCAAAGCCATGTTGTACTGCTACCGCTATATCCTGAACTTCGACGAACAGAAGATTCTGAAACAGTGGAGACGCGAAGAATGTGTACCGGGAACCCATGATACGCTCAACGCGAAATAATGTTCTGATGCTGTAATCCATCCCCTTTTGGTTGCCGCATATCGATAGCTCAGTCGTGCTCGACGTGCTCACCTCACTTCTGTTGCTGCTCTCCCTCCTGCTCTTATCTTACGGACGTTCATCGTCCAAGCAATCGCAAAGAATCCGACCCTCTCGATGGAAGCGAAACATCGATAGGCTGCTTCGGTCCCCAATACCATGGTGTTCGTGTTGCTCGTGGGGTTGGTCGTCATCTGGGCGCACGAACTCCAATCCGATCCCGTGCCCCTGGTGGCGTCGTGTCGGAAACCAAGGAACTCATTCTCTGTTGGAGTGGGGCGGGGCTACGGGTGGGCAGGAAAGTCTACTCGGTGGGCTATCGCATTCAGATCGCATGTCATCGAGGCATCGTCTTGGATCATGACACCTTTGCGATCAAGCTCCTCGAGATCGGGCAGGGCCCAGCGTCGCATCGCTATACGGGCTGCGTGGCAGTGTTTCTGAACAGCTTGCTGCTTACGGATGCCTAAGTCAAAGAGAATTTCGGCCAGGAGTATGGGCTCTATATAAATTGGTGATTCCACTCAGGGACAGGACGACTGGCGAGATGCCGTACGGTACTTGCTTGACGAAGTCAAGGCCGGATGTACTCTCTTTATGGAAGAAGCCGGTTGACAGATGAAGTTATTGGAGCAGACGGATCTGCTCGAAACGCCGTCGCCGGAACCCCGCTTCAGGCCCAATTGTTCGAGCCATGACGCATCGATTTGGTGCTAGGGTTCCCGGCACCGGACCGCGGAAAATCATGAATCGAGCATACGATTCTGCGACGATTTCCGGCCGGCCCACGTTGACCGCCTGTCGATGTGCGAACGGGGCATGTCGAATATGTGTGGCCTGACAGGCCCTATAAATCGTGCAACGCTGACGCGGCCTTGCCAAGAACGCGAGGTGTGATCCTGAACGTTACGTCCATTGAGGAGGTGTCTCATGCTTAGATTAATCGGTGTCGCGTTTGCGGCATTGTGCCTGATTGGAACCGGCTCGCTGACCATGGCTGACGATGCCACGAAGGGCGAGATGGGTAATATGAAAGACGGGATGAAGGCTGAGAAAGGTGCGATGAAGGGCGATATGAAAGCGAAGAAGGAAGAGATGAAGGGCAAAATGAAAGCCCGCAAAGATGCGATGAAAGTGAAGCGCCATGAAATGAAGGAGAAGATGAAGGCACACAAGGACGCGGCAAAAGCCAAAGGCGAAGAGGCCAAGGGTGTCCCTCAGGCGATGGGGCAAGACATGCAAGCGACAATTCCAGCAGCTCCTGCTGCCGCGCCATAAGTTATTGCAGTCGCGTCAGTAGAATTGCCTGGCCTTCGGGAGGATCTTCCTCCTGAGGGCCGTTCTCTGTTTAGAATCTCTTGGATAGAAGCGGGCGTGGAAGAAATTCTTCGGGAGCTCGATTCGCCGTCATAACGTCACGCCGAGAACCGGAATCGCCTCCTCTGCTAACCGCTTCATGGACCATATCCCTCGCCTTGTTCCTCAGTCTGCATGAAAATTGCGACCTTCAACGTCAATTCTCTCCGTAAACGTTTGCCGATCGTGCTCGACTGGCTTGCCCAGCAGAGGCCCGATGTGCTCTGTCTTCAAGAAACCAAAGTCCAGGACAGTGAATTTCCTCTGCTGGCATTGGCGGACTCCGGTTACGAGATCACCTACCGGGGGATGAAGTCTTACAACGGCGTAGCGATATTGAGCCGGGAGAAACCGGAAGCGGCGGCATACGGGTTTGATGATGGAGGCGAATCGGAGGACTCGCGGCTCTTGCGCGTGGTGATCAAGGGGATTCCCATCGTGAATACATACGTGCCGCAGGGTTTCGAGATTGACTCACCCAAGTATCAATACAAGCTTAGCTGGTACGATCGACTACGCAAGTATTTCGAAAATCATGTGTCGCCAAACAAACCGGCCATCTGGTGCGGTGATATGAACGTCGCTCCGCGGCCGATGGACGTGCACAGCCCCGAGAAACATCTCAAGCATGTCTGTTATCACGAGGATGTGCGACGGGCGTATGAAAACACGTTGGCGTGGGGATTTCAGGACGTGTTCGTGAAACTCTATCCGGACCGACAGCAGTATACATTTTGGGATTACCGAGCGCCGGGCTCGCTGGAAGCGAATAAAGGCTGGCGCATCGACCATATTCTGGCGACGGCCTCGTTGGCAGAGCACTGTCTCAGGGTAGAGGTGGACGTCGAGCCGCGGCGAGCGAAAGACCCCTCAGATCACACATTCTTATGGGCGGAGTTTTCGGTCTAACCACGAGCGCAACGTCCACACCTGCCCAATTCGGTCGGTTCAGCAAGTCGTCCTTACCGACCGAACTGGCTCACGAGCTCGAACGAAACATCAGGCCGCATTCAGGACCCGCTGCTTCGCGCGCAACGGGGTCACGCGATTCTGTGCAATTAACGGATCGAGGACCAGCCCGCAATTGAGACAGCGGAGCACCGCGGCTTCCTGCGAAAACTCCGGCCGCCACTCTTTCACCATCAGCCCTTTGCATTTTTGACAGGTCATCGCGTCCACCTCCCACTCTCATGTGTTCCAGCGCCGACGAGTCGGCCTTGCACAAGGGAAACTCTAGCATTGCAAGATTAATAGGGTGTTAACTGGCAGTTAAAACTCTCTAATGTCTATACATAACGACATGCATGATGTTGCGGTGATCGGTGCGGGTGCCGCCGGGCTGGCAGCCTCGATTTTCGCGGCAGAGGCAGCCGCAAAGGGCGATCGACTGCAGAGGATCGTGCTTCTCGATGGTGTGAAAACGATCGGCGCCAAGATTCTCGTCTCTGGAGGCGGCCGCTGTAATGTCACACACGAGGTCGTCACCCCCGCCGACTACTTTGGCAATCGCCGGATCATCAAGAACGTGCTGGCGGCGTTCTCCGTTGAGCAGACCGTGAAGTGGTTTGCCTCGTTAGGGGTCGAGCTCAAACGCGAAAAGACTGGGAAGCTCTTTCCGGTGACCGACAAAGCCCGGACCGTCCTGTTCGCGCTTGTTGAGCGGTGTCGTGAACTTGGGGTTGAGATTCAGACGAACCATCGCGTGGGTAATATCCAGCGTGTAATGGATCATGGCCATGGGTTTGTGATTCACCATTCGCAAGGAGTCTTACACGCACGGAAGGTCATTCTGGCGACCGGGGGCCGATCGATTCCCAAGTCGGGGAGTGACGGGTTTGGGTACAGCCTCGCCTGTCGACTCGGCCATCACGTGACGGCCACCGTCCCGGCACTTGTGCCGCTGGTGCTCGACGACACGATGTTTCACAAGACACTCTCCGGTCTCTCGCATGGCGTCGAGTTGACCACCGTGGTGAAGGGTCGCATCATCGACTGCCGGACGGGGAGTTTACTCTGGACCCACTTCGGCATCAGTGGGCCAGTGGTCATGGACGCGAGCCGCTTCTGGTGCCTGGCACAGGAGCAAAAAGAAGCCGTGGCCGTCTACGGCAACGTGCTGCCTGGTCACAACCTTGAACAGGTGCGGGAGTGGTTCATGGAACAGATACAAGACAATCCGAGACGCTCACTGGTCAAAACACTGGCGCAACGTCTTCCCCAACGATTCGCTGAGGCGGTCATTCATCACGTCGGATGCGAGGTGGACACGACCATCGCTCAACTGCAGCGCAAGGATCGAGACCACATCCTCACTGCACTGACCAAGTTTCGATTTCCCATCGTGCAGGATCGCGGCTGGAACTACGCAGAAGTGACGGCGGGTGGGGTTCCCCTCGAAGAGATCAGTTTCAGGACGATGGAATCCAAGCTGGTGCCAGGCCTCTATCTGATCGGGGAGATCCTCGACTGTGATGGCCGGATCGGTGGCCTCAACTTTCAGTGGGCCTGGGCGACGGGATTTCTGGCTGGCCGGGCGGTTTCCGCAAGTGTGTGTACAGACGGTGAGGCTCGTCGATGAACATCCCGTTTCTCTCAACGCGGCTTACGCACGGAACCTTCGTTTTCTTGACAGAGAGAGGGAGATCATCTATCCGTGGACAAGAGAGGACCTAGTCTGTCGGCAAGTCCGAGCATGGGAACTAGCAGGAACAGATGATATGGGGCGCATCCTGAGCTGTCCGCGGTGCAAGAAGGACGGCCTCTTGCGGTCTCACCCGCAATCGCCACGCGAGCACCTCGCCTCCTTCCTCTTCGTGGCGCCATTCCGCTGTCCATCGTGCAGTCACCGCTTTCTGGCGTCCCATCTTTGGCTGGACCATTCCACGCATCCGATCGATCGCCGCGAACACCTCCGGATACCCGTGCGACTCTATCTCTCATTCTCCGGGGGCAAGGTTCGCGGTGAGGGAACGGTGCTCGATCTCTCGATGGGCGGCTGTATCATCAAGAGCGAGACCCAGGTCCATACGGACGACATCTTCTATCTGCAATTGTCGCTTGGCGAAGGTGAGCTTCCTCTTGAAGTGGCCGCGATGGTCCGTTCCGTGAGCGCTCGTGGCATCGCCTTCAAGTTTCTTCGAGCCGCGCAAGAGAACAAGCGCCTGTTTGCTTTCGTCCAGGCCCAGACACCGGATCAGCCAGACAAATCCTCGGATAAAGTCGGTGTCGCCGCCTGAACAGGCCGGCGAATCCCTTGCCTCGCCATACCATCGTCAGCAGAATAGGGTTCGACGCGATTAGCAGGCCGCAGAAGAACTATGTTGGCACGCCAGAATTTCGATGGTCAGCAGGTGTGGCATAACAGAAAAACACTCCCCCGGGATGCTCAAAAAGGCCATCCAGCAAGGTCGCAGTGAGTGAAGGGCAGAAGCGTATCCTCTGGGGTACGTTGAGGATCTGAAAGATGCGAGAACGCTTCTGGCGGATTTTTTCAGCATCCTATTTAGATCGGAGTTTCCCAGGCAGAAGGAAGCGGATGGTTGTTGATCAGTTCCTGGTGTGCGGCGAGATCATAGGGTTCAATGGTGAGGTCGTGCTCATTGAGCGGCTGCGGGCAGGCAGGGGAACAGAGGTACGTACGATACGATTCAGCCTTCTCCTTCGTGGTGAACCGACACAGCCCATATTCCGGCATCCCGGATGAGGGATACCAAAACGCCAGCTCAATCGCACTCCCCTGGTAGATGCCGAAAGTGCGGTGCTTGATCTGAAATCCGCCGGGCAAATGTGAAGAGGGTTCAAGCGACATCGGACGGCCTCGCCTCCGTATCATAATGGTTTTCCTCATGATAGCATGAGCGACACCCTGCGCTATAGACCGGCGCGGGCGAGAAGGGGGATAGCCATGGGCAGTCGCATTTCGGTATTCGCCACCATCGCCATCACGGTTCTGCTCGTAGGACTCTCAGGATGCGGCTACAACGATCTACAGGGATTAGATGAAAACACCAAAGCCGCCTGGAGCGAAGTGGTTAATCAGTACCAGCGGCGGGCCGATCTGATCCCGAACCTGGTCGTTACCGTCAAAGGCTATGCCGCGCATGAGAAGGATACGCTCGAAGGGGTGGTGCAGGCGCGTGCGCAGGCTACCGGGATTCAAGTGACGCCTGAAACCTTGAAAGATCCGGCCGCCTTCGAACAATTCCAAAAGGCGCAGGCTGGTCTCACATCGGCATTAGGCCGCCTCATCGCTATTGCAGAGAATTATCCAAATCTGAAGGCCGACCAGAACTTTCGTGATCTCCAGAGTCAACTCGAAGGGACAGAGAATCGCATTGCTGTCGCGCGCAAGCGCTACATCGAGAAAGTGGCGGAGTACAACAAAGGCGTCCGCTATTTCCCCACGAACCTGACGGCCAAGTTCCTCCTCCATATGGAAGAGAAGCCGAACTTTACCGTGGCGGATGAAAAGGCTGTGGCCAAGCCGCCAGAGGTGAAGTTCAACTGAACCCAGGTTTACGATGGATGCAATCAGCATGAGCCGTGTCTGGCGAGAGCCGGCGCGGCTCATGGTCTTTCTCGGGGTGATGCTCATTGCGCCCTCGGGCTGGGCGCTCGACGTGCCGCCACTCACAGGCCGCGTCGTGGATCTTGCGCACGTGCTGCCAGCCGATGTCGCCGCCGCACTCACGCGCGACCTCGAAGCCCACGAGATGAAAACCAGTAATCAGGTTGCCGTTCTGATATTACCGTCTCTCGAAGGCGAACCGCTCGAATCGTTCTCTCATCGCGTCGGTACCACCTGGAAGCTCGGCCAGAAGGGGACTGACAATGGCGTGCTGCTGCTCCTCGCCCTGCGCGAGCGGAAAGTCCGTATCGAAGCGGGCTATGGCCTTGAAGGCACCTTGACGGACCTCCGTTCCGCCCACATCATTCGCCAGGAGATTGTGCCACGTTTTCGAAGCGGAGATCTGCCAGGCGGCATCGCGGCCGGGGTCCAGGCCATCCTCGGTACCATTGAAGGCACCTACAAGGCTGATGAGGTGCTGTCAGGTCACGCTCGTTCCGGCCAGGAGCCGACCGCCTTTGAGTATGTGATTATTGGGATCATCGTCGGGACCTTGGCCGGCATCGTGTTGAGCCATGGACTTCAAGGCACCCGTGCGCTGCTCGGGAGCCTGCTCGCTTTCCTCGTCGCGCAATTCGCAAGTGTGGTGTTGGGTCTCGCAGCGGCCGGGGTGACGGCCTTCTTGCTGTGGCTCATCCTGCAAGCGAACCGCGGCCGAGGTCAGGGTGGAGGGTGGGGAGAGGGTTTCATGACAGGACCGGGCGGCGGATTCGGCGGTTCAATTGGTGGTGGCGGCGGATTCAGTGGCGGGGGCGGTGACTTTGGGGGAGGCGGTGCCTCGGGAGATTGGTAGATGAAGCCCTTCACCGACGCAGAACGTGAACGGATCAGACAAGCGGTTCAACAAGCCGAGCGGGTCACGAAGGGGGAGATTGTGCCGATGATCGTCCCAGCTTCGGCGCTGTACCGCGAAGCCGGCTACCGAACGGGGCTCATGCTTGCCCTGCTCGCGTTGGCCCTCCTCCTGACGATAGAGATCTACTGGCTGCCGTGGGGGTGGCACGCCGGCAACGCCGGCTGGCTGTTGTTGGCGGTCGTCGCGGCCTATGGACTCGGGCAATGGCTTGGCAGGGTTCCGAGGGTCATCCGCCTCGTCACATCGCGTGAGCGTATGGCGCATAAAGTGACCCTGCGTGCCGAGCAGGCTTTCTACAAGCATGGGTTGCACAACACGAAAGGCCGTACAGGCATCCTGATCCTCGTCTCGTTGCTGGAGCGACGTGTGCACGTAATGGCGGACAAAGGGATCAACGATCGCGTTCCTGCCGGTACATGGGACGGACTGGTCAACGGGATCATCGACGGCATTCGAATCGGACAAGCGACTGACGCCATCTGTGCGGCGATTGCGAAGTGCGGGGCCCTCCTCGCACAGGTTAGTCCTGCCGGTTCCGGCGACAACCCAGACGAATTGCCGGACGAGTTGATTCAGGAGCCGTAATCATCGGCTTCATAGACTGCCCGGCGTCGTTCCGCTAGAATCCCGATTCATGTCCGATCCTACTGTGGTATCCCCAGCTCCAACGAATGCGCAGGATGAGACTCGCTCGTTGGTCAAAGCGGCCGGCTTGATCGGCGTGGCCACCTTCTCCAGCCGGATTCTTGGCTTCGTCCGCGACATGGTGTTGGCGAGGATGTTTGGCGCGACGCCTGCGGCAGATGCCTTCTTCGTGGCCTATCGTGTCCCCAACTTGCTTCGCGAATTATTTGCGGAAGGATCGATGTCTTCCGCCTTCATTCCGGTCTTCACGGAATATCAGACGCTTAAGTCGAAACGAGACGCCTGGGAGCTGGCGAGCGCCGTCTTCACCACGCTGCTTACAATCGTAATCGGTATCACGATCCTGGGTATTATCCTCGCGTCCGGGATCGTCTGGCTGATCGCGCCGGGATTTCATGACGATCCAGCGAAGCTGGGCATGACGACGTTGCTCACGCAGATCATGTTCCCCTATCTGATCTTTATCAGCCTGGCCGCGCTGGCGATGGGCATCCTGAATTCCATGCGCGCCTTCGCGGCGCCGGCGTTCTCGCCGGTGTTCTTTAATATTTTTATCATCGGATGCGCGTTGTTTTTGTCGCCGACGATGTCAGAGCCGATCCTCGGCGTGGCCATCGGGGTCGTGGCGGGAGGCGCGGCGCAGCTCGCCATGCAGTTGCCCGGCTTGAGTCTGCGCGGCATGTTGTTCGGATTCCGGTTCGAGCCACGTCATCCCGGCGTGCGACGGATCGGCGCACTGATGGTGCCGTCGCTCCTCGGTCTCTCCGTGACCCAGATCAACATTACCGTGAGCACGATCCTCGCCTCCTTCTTTGCGGGCGGGCCGACCTATCTCTTCTACGGCATGCGGTTGATTCAGTTTCCGCTCGGGATTTTTGGTGTGGCGTTGGCCACGGCCATTTTACCGACACTCTCGGCGCAGGCCGCGCGCGGGGCGCTGGATGAATTGCGGACGACGTTGGGATTCGGTCTTCGCATGATCCTCTTTATCATCCTGCCGGCGATGCTGGGCCTGATCCTCTTACGTCAGCCGATCGTCCATCTGTTCTTCGAGCACGGGACCTTTACGGCGCACGATACGACCGAGACCGCAATGGCGGTGCTCTGCTATTCCGTCGGTCTCTGGGCCTTCGGAGGCGTTCGTATCATTGTCTCGGCCTTCTACTCGCTGCAAGACACACGAACGCCGGCGATCTCTGCAGCCATCGCCGTCACGGCCAACCTCGTCTTCTCGCTCCTATTGATGTCGTCTCTGGGCGCGGCCGGCTTGGCCTTGGCCACAGCCCTGGCGGCGATGGTGAATGGAGGCATCTTGGTCGCGGTGCTGCACCGCCGGTTGGGCGGCGTAGATTGGGGTTCCGTGGGGCGATCATCGTTGCGTGTGTTGGTCGCATCCGTGCCCTTGGTCGTGGTATGTGCGTGGGTAGCGGCAGCGCAGATCTGGACGCATCCCGGTGAATGGATGGCGAAATCGGTCATGCTGTTTGTGGCCATCGGATTGAGCGTGAGCGGTTATCTGGGCGTCCACGCTTTGCTGCGGTCAGAAGAACTCGATCTCGTATGGGGAATGGTCAGACGGAAACTAAAGCGAGGAGTAACCTGAAGCAATGGGCAAAAGACAACCTTCACCCAAACGAATCACGCCTGATGCCTCACGCGTTACGGCCTGCATCTTCCGTACGCGATGGGGTTGGATGGGTGTTTCAGAAACGACGAAGGGGATCGACGCGGTGGTGTTGCCGAAGGCCTCGCGCCAGGCCGTGCTGTCAGAGTTGGGACTCCCCTCAGCCGAGCTGCTGGAGGGCCGGACTTCTCCACGATTGCGAGAGGCGCAGGCACAATTGACCGGCTATCTGGCCGGAACGCGCCGCTCCTTCGATCTGTCGCTGGACCTCTCACGAGGGACAAGCTTTCAGCAGAAGGTCTGGCGGACCCTTCGACGCATCTCCTATGGACGGCTTCGATCCTATCAATGGGTGGCCCTTCGCGTAGGAGGCAGCCGGTATGCCCGTGCCGTCGGCAATGCCCTGGGGGCGAATCCCATGCCGATCGTGATTCCTTGCCATCGCATTGTGGCGCAGGATACGTCGCTCGGCGGATTCTCAGGCGGCTTGCCTACGAAACGAAAGCTGCTCACTCTCGAAGGGACTTTGGCTGAGCTTCGACCGGGATGATCCTAGCCCGCATTACTCATGAGCGCTTCTGCGGCAATCGCCGATCCACTGTTACGGCAAGCCTGGTCATACTTGAAATGACCATGCCGGCTGGCTCGCCTCTCGGACCCCTCACCGTACTGTAGGAGTACGCATCGGGTCCTCACGGCTCCGCGCGCCGGTCTCGCGACGCGGCTCAGCGATTTCGCGACGAACCGTCATGAATAATGCGGGCTAATCCATGAAGGCTGTGATTCAGCGGGTAACCAGAGCGTCAGTTCACGTTGAGGGCAAGACCGTGGGGCAGATCGAATATGGTCTCCTGGTCTTGCTGGGCGTGGCGAAAGGCGATGGGGAATCGGATGGCCGGTATCTTGTTGAGAAGATTCGTACACTCCGGATCTTTTCCGATGAACAGGGAAAGATGAACTGCTCTCTGGCAGACATCGGTGGGTCGGTCTTGCTGGTTTCCCAATTCACGCTCCTCGGACGGACGGCGAATGGCCGTCGTCCGAGCTTTGACGAGGCGGCGCTCCCGGAAGAAGCAAATCGACTATACGAGCAGGTTGTCGCAGACCTACGAGACCACGGTACTCACGTAGAAACCGGGGTCTTTGCCGCGCACATGCAGGTCGAGTTGCTGAACGACGGACCAGTGACCTTTGTGCTCGATAGCCGCGGTGCGAGCTAACAGGCTGTTGAAAAAGCCGGTCATCTCACCCGCCCGACCCCTGCGCGCCGAGACGCGCCTTTCCCGGGGCGGCGTTCTCGCATCTCTCTTGAAACCCGTGAAGCGTGAAACGTGGGGCACTGAGGGAACGGATAGAAAATTCGCTGCGCCCTTGGTACGGGAATGGCGTGCGTCTTGGCGCACGCGGGGTGGGAGGGTGTGACAGGGCCTTTTTGAACAGCCTGCGGGTTCTGCTAGTTCCGGCCCCTGCTCAAGTCTGTTTCGTGAATACCGAAAGAAGGATTATGGGGGCCGATATCGGTACTTCGACCATCGTCTGCTATAATGAGTCCAGGCGTTTTCGGAATGAGTGAGAGGTGGATATGGGAACGCAAGTTCCACCACGGCATCCGCTCCGTCAGCTGTTCGGCGCCCTGACCGAGAAAAGTTTCACGGAACATCTCGGGTGGCCAGACCTCAACGTCACCAGCTACGTCTCCAACTTGCTCGTCGA
>VBOL01000016.1 GCA_005887945.1 Nitrospirota bacterium | reverse complement strand
TGCAGTCTGATCCACAAGCCTTCCCATATGCTGGGCGATTGCCGTCCTTGATTGCTTCGCATTCGCTCATGTACTTGCCCCGTTTCGTTTTCCCGTACCAGCGGGTGCCGGGGCAGTGGTAGACACCGCTGTTCGTGTTCACCCAAACCTGAACTTCCTTCTTTTCGGTCTTCGCTTGCGCTGCTTGCGCCACTGGGCCAATCAAATAGCTGGCCGGAAGTGCGCAAAGAAGTGTTCCAAGGAGAGCGAGGGCCGTTATCCTTGCGTATCGCATATCCGCAACCTCCGCAACAAAATTTCTTGTGCCAAGACTGACTAACCGGGTGGTATAGTCCACCAGATATAATCTAGATTGCAAAAAGGTAAAGCGTTTTCCTCGGAGGGATGCTGTGCAAGAAGACCCGAAGACAGGCCGCGTCACGGTGACCATCGAAGAACTGGCCTACTCTAATATGTTCATGGTTGAAGCTCTGTTCGAGTTGCTGGCTGAGAAGGGTATCCTCAACGGCGTCGAGGTAAAGGAGCGCGTGAAGAAACTACAGGCGGAAACGAAACTCAACTTCCCGCGTATTCAATAGTTGCCGAGGCCTCAGTTCGCCTTGCCTCTGTCGAGTAACCAGGCGGTTGGAAAACCATCGGGCGCCCCGACTTGCGTGGACTTGCCACTCTGGCTTCCCTCTCAAGAAAGGCAGGAGCCGAAGCGCCCGAGGCTCCTCTATACACGTAAGGTCGCTTCCGAGTCAACGGGCTGTTCGCAGTTCTCCGGGTCGGGGGGGTTGACGGCTTCGTCCTTCAGATGTTCTGCACAAGCCTCGGCAGTCCTCTGTTTGCGGTACGGCGGGTTTTCTTTAGGTACGGAATAGGCGTACACGCCATCTCCCGTCTTGATATTCGCTACCGTTATGCTGACCTCTTCTCTGGATTGCCAACTGCCCATGATGGTGATCTTTGCCGGCCCCGCCTTCTTACTCTCGGACACCCCGCGAATCTCGTAGTCTGCTTTCGCCCGGTCTTCAACAACATCGAAAGGGACTTTCTTCCTGGTGATCGCCGCCTTGAGGTAGGTCTCAAAACCGTCCGTGCGAGCGATGTAGACTTTTGAGCCTGCGCGAATCTTCTGCTTTGGCAACTGCGATTGTTCCGCCGATTTGGGTTGCTCGGGCTGGGTGTTGCTCCAGAAGCATAATGAACCGGTGGTCGCTCAGGCGGCCGTGTTGGACTTGAGGAATCGCTTAGTTGCCCGCGGTACGGAGCCGAATCCGGACGTGCAGCGACTGGAAGTTAGTCGCACTGCCGCTCACTTGAACATCTATCTCCCGCTCGCGCGATACTCAGGACGGCCACCATGACGTGCCACCTCCCGGCTCACCGTCGACGCAGCGCGCTCCGGACATTTGGCTATATCACGAATCGACGATCCGCAAGCGATCCCTCGAGAAATGTCCTCGCGCTCAGCCAGGGTGAGTGCCAGCAGCGAACGCCGACGAACTGCTGGAACAACCCCGCCGTGATGCGCCAACAAGCAGTGAATGGACGTATGCGGCTTGCCAAAGGCGCGCCCAATCGTATGCAACGACTCTCCCGCCTTCCACCGGCACCACACGCCGGTCTTTTGCGCCGCAGAAAGTTCCACGCGTTTCCCTTGCGTCATAGACACCACCTCTGAAGAGAAGATTTATATTAGGTGGTGTTGCATCGACCCGTTGAATCCGCCGCGCTGACCAGACAAGTCAAAGCGCAGTCGTCTTCACTTGGGTGGAGAGCTAGCTCGGTTTGAGTTCGAAAAGAATTAAGGGTACGGACGGAAGTCATTGAAAACAAACCGCTCAAGGAAGTGGCGCGCCCAAGGGGACTATTTTAGAACTTTTCTCGGAGAGTTTGTGTCAAGTTTGCCACAGGTTGAGGTCCCTGCTAGATTGAGCCTGTAGCATGAATGGGAGTTCGGAAGGAACTTGTCCAGTAATTCTTGGCTCCCTAAGTCGCAGCTCCGGTAACCGTGCCGAAAAGCCTCTACGGGGTCTCAACAGGCGCTAGCGACCATGCCAGGGAATAGTTCCTGGTCTCGGGGTTCGCAAGTTGGAAACACAATTCTTCATAAAACGGCCCTTTACAAGCAAATAGTGTTGAATGGCGATTCCGCTCCTGCCAAGACGCAAACACCGAAACACTCTATTATAGAATGCTGTATCCAAGGCGCCACATGGCGCGGTAGTCATGCATGACACGTGGCGATCATACCGATGCCAGTCGTTCATGGCTGCCGCACGGCGGCGCAATGTCTCGATCATGCCCCTTTTGCGCAACGCTGATTTTCTGCATCAAGACCAGTGACAACGGCAGTGCCGGCAGCCCTCTGAAAGCTGGCTTTGTGCACTGACGCTCAGGCGAGGACCTTTTTCACAACGAAGCCGCCCACATCGGTCAGCCGGAAGTATCTTCCCTGGAACTTATAAGTCAGCTTCAAGTGATCAATTCCGAGGCAATGCAGGATGGTTGCCTGCAAATCGTGGACGTGCACCGGATCTTCGACAATGTTGTAGCAATAATCGTCCGTCTTGCCGATGGTCAAACCGCGCTGGATGCCGCCGCCGGCCATCCATATCGAAAAACACCGGGGATGATGGTCGCGGCCATAGTTGGTTGCGGTGAGCTTGCCCTGGCAGTACACGGTTCGGCCAAACTCGCCTGCCCATACGACTAGCGTGTCATCCAACATAGCGCGCTGCTTGAGATCGAGGATCAGAGCGGCCGAAGGCTGGTCAACGCCTTTGCACTGTAACGCAATATCTCGCGGCAAGTCGTTGTGCTGGTCCCAGCCGCGATGATAGAGCTGAATGAAGCGCACGCCGCGCTCGGCAAGCCGCCGCGCGAGGAGGCAATTGGCCGCATACGTCCCCGGCTTCCGCGAATCCGGCCCGTACAACTCAAACGTGGACTCAGGTTCTTTGGAAAGATCCATCAGATCGGGTACCGAGGTTTGCATGCGATACGCCATTTCGTATTGCGCCACTCGTGTGTCGATCTCCGGATCGGCATACTTCTCTGCCAGCAAGCGATTCAATTTGGCGATGCCGTCCAGCATGCGGCGCCTTGTCGTGAGTGGCACGCCCGGCGGATTCGACAAATACAACACCGGGTCGCCACTCGCGCGGAATTTCACTCCCTGGTACCGCGATGGCAGGAATCCGCTTCCCCACAGGCGCGAAAAGAGCGGCTGGTCCGGATTCAACGCATTGGCTTGCGAAATAAGGACCACGAACGCCGGCAGATTCTGGTTCTCACTACCCATGCCATAGGTGGTCCATGCGCCCATACTTGGACGCCCAGGCTGCTGGAAGCCAGTCTGTAGGAACGTGATCGCCGGATCATGGTTGATGGCCTCAGTGTAGACAGACTTGAGGATGGTGATGTCGTCTACGATCTTCGTGTGATAAGGGAGCAGCTCGCTAATCCAGGCGCCCGACTTCCCGTATTGGCTGAACTTGAAGATTGATGGCGCCACGGGGAACGACGATTGGCCGGAGGTCATGCCTGTAATGCGCTGGCCCATCCGCACGGAATCGGGCAAATCCATGCCTTGCAATTTGACCAAGTTCGGCTTGTAGTCAAATAATTCCATCTGCGAGGGCGCTCCGGATTGGTGCAAAAAAATGACGCGCCGCGCCTTTGGAGGAAAATGCGGCAGCCCAGCCAGTCCGCCTGTTTTGGGATCCGTTGCGGTATCTGCCCCAAAGCCATCGGCCGTCAGCAGTGTCGCTAGTGCAGGAATGCCAAGCGCAATTCCAGCGGCGTTTCGCCGGAAAAATTGGCGGCGGGTCATCGCCGCGCTGATTTCCGGAGTCAACGAGTCCCTCATACTCTGCCTCACCTTCTGCTACTGCTTCGTAATCGCTTCATCAAGATTTAGGATCATGCTTGCCAACGTTGTCCATGCCGCGAGTTCACGCGGGGCTAACCTCGTATCCGCCTTCTTCTCACCAATCGATAGCAGTTTGCTCGCGTTTGCCTGATCCTGCCGGTAAGTGGAACGGAATTTTCTGAGGGAGCTGAGAAGGACGGCCCGTTCCTGCGGGTCGGGCGTTCGTGCCGTCGCCAGCTTGAAAGCAAAATCAATGCGTGCACCATCGGACCTGCCGCCATTACGCAACGTTCGCTCCGCCAGCGCACGCGAAGCTTCGACGTACGTGGGGTCGTTTAGAAGCACCAGCGCCTGCAGCGGGGTATTGGTCGCTGCTCGCCGGGCTGTACATTTTTCACGGTCGGGCGCGTCGAACAGAGTCAGCGAGGCCGGCGGGACCGTGCGCTTCCACACGGTGTACATACCGCGGCGGTACAGATCGGAACCCGAGGACTGTGTGTAATTCTGCCCCGAATAGCCTTCACCGAAAGCCATCTCTTCCCACAGGCCCTTTGGCTGGTATGGATACACGCTCGGACCACCGACTTTATCGTTCAGCAATCCACTGATCGCGAGCGCATTGTCGCGAACCATCTCGGCCGGCAGGCGAAATCGCGGCCCTCGCGCCAGAAGCCGGTTTTCGGGATCGCGCTCCATGAGTTCGCGCGATGCACGCGAAGACTGGCGGTAGGTCGCTGAGGTCACAATCAGCCGCTGCATCGCCTTGATGCCCCAGCCACTGCGGATGAACTCGGTGGCAAGCCACTCGAGTAATTCAGAATGACTCGGCGGTTCACCCTGCGAGCCGAAATCCTCGGCGGTCTTGACGATCCCTGTCCCGAAGTATTGTTGCCAATACTGGTTCACCGCAACGCGCGCGGTGAGCGGGTTCGAAGGGTCGAGGATCCATTTTGCGAGTCCCAAACGGTTGGGAGGCAGGTCGCGCGACATTGGAGGCAAGAACGCGGGGACACCCGGTATGACCTTCTCGCCCTTATCGTCGTACTGCCCGCGGCCCAGTACAAATGTGTCGCGCGGCTTCGATATCTCCGCCATGACCATGGTCGTGGTGATCGACTTTTCAAGCTTGTCGCGCTCTTTTCTGAGTTCTGCCAATCGAGAATAAAGCCGCCTGTACTTCTCGGGCGCGTCGTGCTTCAGAAAGTATTCGCTCAGGCGGGCCTGATGCTGCTTCTCGAGTCGCGCTTGTTTCTGCTCCTTGCTCTCTGCCTTGGCCAGTTCTCCGATATCGGCCTCTTGCGGCGGCTTGTCGGGCTGAAGTGTCGCAATTTCTGTAGCGGGAGTATCCGCAAGCTCGGTTAACAGCATCCTTGCCGGCAAATGCACCGCGAGGATCTCGGCCTCGGTGTCGGTCAGCGTGCGCGTGTAAATCCGCAGGTCACCGAGTTGGCCTTGAAATAGTCCGCCAATGTTTTTATTCCCAATCTCCAGGGGCGCGGAAGTAAGGAAGCTGCCGCTGAGTGTATCTCTTGCTGCTTCGGTTTCCCACGGCTTGCCATCAACGTAGATCTTCAACCCAGCAGCCTTGTCCGATCCGTCGTAGTTAACGAGCACGTGATGGGCACCATCCATCGGCACGCGATCCTTGGTTCGCACTTCGATGGCGTTATCAGGCCAGCGCGCCGCGAGTCGCACGACGAGGCGAAGATTCCGTTTGTGCCTGCCCGTGTACGCGACGTCGTCAAAACCAAGCTCATAGCCGGTCCAGTGCTCGGAGGCGTCTTTTTTCTGAAGAACCTCGCTACTCTTCAGTCCGTAGAGATTCACCCACAAGCCAAGAGCAAACGGCTGGTGCAGGTTGAACTCCCCAGCCTGGCCGAGGTTAACTTGCGTTTCGCCACTGAATTCGACGGCCTTGCCGGCCGTCCCATCTTCATAGATGACTTCCCCTCGCACGAGTTTTCCATCGTGGCGTGAAAGGGCATCCAGCAGATCGCTGTTGAACGTATAGTGTGCCGCCAGACCCTCGCTCGGCGGCTCCGGCAATCTGGCAATCCGTGTCTTTTGCCATTCGTTCCTCAGCGCCAAAACGTCTTTCTCAGGCATAGCCGTCAAAACACTGGCGATTTGCTGATTGAGGTCGTCCATCTGTCGTTTCTGTTCCGGAGTGGGCAACTGCAGCACCGGGACCGCATTCCCTTCGTAACCATCGAGCCCGCGCTCAGGGACCGTGTTGAAGAAGGCAAAGAAGCGGTAAAAGTCCTTCTGCTTGATCGGATCGTACTTGTGGTCATGGCAGCGCGCACAACCCATGGTGAGTCCGAGCCAGGTCGTTGCCGTGGTGCCCGCGCGATCGACGACATACTCCACGTGATACTCTTCCGGGATCGCGCCGCCTTCGAAATTAATCATGTTGTTGCGATTGAACCCGCTCGCGATTTTCTGTTCGAGCGTCGCGTTGGGAAGCAGGTCGCCGGCCAGTTGCTCGATGGTGAACTCGTCGAACGGCATGTTGCGGTTGAAGGCGTCAATCACCCAATCGCGCCACGGCCACATTTCGCGCAAGCTGTCGATATGAAAACCATGCGTATCGGCGTAACGCGCAAGATCGAGCCACGGCATCGCCATTCGCTCGCCATAGTGCGGTGACTTCAGCAGTTGGTCCACTCTCTTTTCGTAAGCGTCCGGAGAATGATCCGCAATAAATGAATCCACTTCCGCGGGAGTGGGCGGCAAACCGGTCAGATCGAAGGAGGCGCGTCGCAGCAGAGTAGCCTTATCTGCCTCGGGCGAAGGCTTTAGCCCCTCGGCCTCCAAACGCGCGAGAACGAAGTAGTCGATCGGATTTCTCGGCCAGGTTTTGTCTTTGACCTCTGGTATTGCGGGGCGCTTCGGCGGATCAAACGACCAGTGGGTTTGCCATTTCGCGCCCTGATCGATCCACTCGCGGATCAATTCGATCTGCTTTGCCGTCAAGGATCTCCCTGACGACGCCGGCGGCATCCGTTTTTCCTTCGAGCTGATCCTCTGGTACAGCCGGCTGGCGGCGCTGTTGCCGGGCGAGATGATGCGGTAGCCGCCGCGATCGGCAAACACGTTCTCTTTGCCGTCGAGCTGCAAGTTCCCTTGGCGGCTGTCTTCCTCCGGGCCATGGCATGTAAAGCAGTTGTCCGAGAGAATGGGGCGAATGTCGCGGTTGAAGTCTACCGGCTTTTCTGGAGGGTTCGTTGGCGACTGCCCGATGCCCGACGGCGCAAGGCACAGGGCCATGGCAGCAGCTGGCAACCATCGGCACACGATCGGTCGGATTAAGAAGCCCCTGCTCCGTTTTGCATTGCACAACGGCGAATCCAACCAAGTCCTACTCACGTGCCCGTTCCCTCCACGGCTCCTGCGTCATCAGGGCAAGAGAATACCAAAAATTTAAGGTCCACGGCGATCCGGAGAATTTGGATTACCGCCGGAGGCCGTAAAGGTTTCTCTATCTCGCTGATCTCTACCGCTCGCAAGCAGCTTCGAAGTTTGTTTTAGACCGTCTTGACGACGTTCCATGTACAGGGGTAGCTGAGCAAGAGCCTCCACGGCGCGCCGGCGATCTTCGAAGTGTACGCGAGCGATCATCTCGTCATTTCCCGCATCATACCGACGCAGTTCGTCTATCGATGATGAGGTCAAAGGCGAAGGCTGCTGCGGTTGAGCGGCTGAAAGATAGATGATGACGCACCCGCGATGCACATTAACGTTGTCTACGACGATTCGGGAGATAGCCGTTGATCTCCGCCCCTCTCAGAGCGGCTTTGAAGCCTTTTTCCAACCCACAACTCAACCCACAGAATGCGCTGTCTTATATGACTTCCGCGTAGGTTGGCAGTCCCCGCTAAACACGGACTCGTAAACGCGAAGGGCAGTCGTCTTCCAGCATTCTTAATTACTTAAGGTCTTGCGCAATAGTGCCGCATGAGCGCGACGGATCGATGGACGATCAACTATTTTGAAGCCTTTGTCAGCCGCTGCCTGCAATTCGGAATCAAATTCAGACGTTTTCACATGACCTTTGGGTTCGGCTAATAGAATCGAAGCCCCGGGCTTGGAGGCTGCAGCAACCTCGGCGAAAAAACGACGAGCATCGGGAAGCTCATGTACCACAGCGAAAGCCAGAGTGAAATCGACCGAGCCACGTAAGTCATCCACGCCCGTCAAGTCAGGAGATGTCAAGCGTGCATCTATGACATGGAGAAGGCGTGCTTCGGCCGCGCGCCGTTTCAACCGCTCGATCGCTTTCGGTTGAATATCCACCGCGACGACGCGTCCCGATGTGCCAACAAGACGAGCCAGCTCCAGCGTAAAGAAACCCATTCCCGGGCCAGGTTCGAGCACTGTCATGCCTTCCCGGACGTAAGGCGCGAGAATCTTGTAGGGATCTTGCCCCCAGCGCCTCAGCGGACAGGCAAGCCAATAACCAAGCCACTAGGGGCACACTCGATGAGCCATTTATCTCTCGGAAAGTTTAGCGGTATTGCAGCACAGATGTTTTGGGGGGCGCAACTCACAGGATGCAACGAACCAAAAAGCTAACAGACTGTGCAAATATGAGCCGTTTAGTCGTCCGTTGCTGGTGCGGCTGTGGTACCTGAAATTGCAAGACCCACGTCGGGGCGATGAACGAAGTCGTAGGGTTCCCACCAGACTTCCGGCGTCACAGCAAAATTCTCGATTGGTGGAGGCGAGGCTGTCTGCCACTCGAGGCTCGGGGTGGGCCATGGATTGCCTCCCGCGACTTTTCCGTAGCGCATCGACCAAGTGAGATAGGGCAGTGGCATCAAATAGCCGAAAGCCAAGATCGACGCTCCGGCAGAGAGCTGCTTTCGCAATGAACTTGCTTCGGGGTCGGCTCGTCAGACAGCAATTTCTCGGTCACTTCATAACGTGCCGAATGACCGGGGCCTTGTGACT
>VBOL01000197.1 GCA_005887945.1 Nitrospirota bacterium | reverse complement strand
CCATAACCGCTGAAGCGATCCACGTCGCTCAAGTAAAAACCGCCCTCGACTCCGGGAAAATCAGCGAGAGCTTGATTTGAGACAACGATCAACGCTCGGTGCAATTCCTCCAACTGCGTAGGGTTTTTCCAAGAGAATGATCGGAGGACAGAGTCTGCGGAATGGGCCATCGTTCGACTCGCCTCCTGGAGTAAGGTACGGACCTGTAGTTCTCGCTGCGGAAGGGCCACAGCCGTGAACGAGTTGTACAATAGAGTGCCGAGGGACCCGAGAAAAAGAATGATGACCAATCCAGCTTGCCATCGTGTATTTAAGCTTACCGGCACGCCAATACCTCCTTCATCGTCTCCAGTGTCCACTCGTGTCCTTACAGAATCAAGACCCATGCCTAGCTTACGCCTATGGGTTCTTATTCAGCTCACGTAGCGGTGTCACGACTGGCGATTTTCCGAATCACACATGACCAGGGGAACCGCGCTGTGTGCTGATACATGGCTTCGCTCCGATCGTCAGATTAGTGAGAGCTTCCGTGGCTCTCGACAGGCTTTGCGGAGCGAGGCGGCACGCTGGTGATGTTGTCACAAGAACTCTTGTGGGGGTCTTCATCAAAGAGTAGTCTCTCCACAGTTCTCATGGCCCATTTCGAGCAGGGGCAGACATGGCTGTGGACAAGAAGTTGGTGTGCTGCTGCATTGCGGGAGGCGGCCCGGCCGGGATGATGCTGGGGCTGCTCCTGGCCCGTGGAGGCGTCGACGTTGTGGTGTTAGAGAAACATGCCGACTTTCTCCGTGATTTCCGGGGCGACACCATCCATCCATCGACATTGGAAGTCATGCATGAGCTGGGATTGCTAGAGCGGTTGCTGACGTTGCCTCATCAGAAAGTGTCGCGGATCAACGGGCAGTTCGGCGACCTGGCGTTGACGGTCGCGGATTTCTCGTCTCTCTCGACGCAGTGTCGCTTTGTCGCCTTCATGCCGCAATGGGACTTTTTGAACCTTCTCGCCGAAGAGGCGGCGCGCTATTCGACGTTTCGGCTGCTGATGCAAGCTGACGTGACGGACCTTATCGAAGAGGCGGGCTCTGTGATAGGTCTCCGGGCGAACACTCCAGATGGTCCGCTCGAGGTGCGCGCGGGTCTTGTCGTGGGAGCCGATGGGCGACACTCGACCGTTCGTTCTCACGCCGGCTTGTCGGTAGAAGAATTTGGCGCGCCCATGGATGTCCTGTGGTTCCGCCTGTCCCGGTGGACAAGCGATCCAGGAGATCCTATAGGCCGTTTCGACGCCGGTCGGATCTTCATCATGCTGAACAGGGGTGACTATTGGCAGTGCGGCTTCGTGATTCCAAAGGGATCGCGAGATCGATTTCAGGGGCAAGGGCTGCCTGCATTTCGTAATGCTGTTGCACAGCTCGCGCCGTTCATGGCCGACCGTGTCGGCGAACTCCACTACTGGGAGCCGATCAAGTTACTAACGGTTCAGGTCGACCGGTTGCGCAAGTGGTATCGCCCTGGTCTCCTCTGCATCGGCGATGCGGCGCATGCGATGTCTCCGGTCGGTGGTGTCGGGATCAATCTGGCCATCCAGGATGCGGTGGCTGCATCAAATCTCTTGACAGCTCCGCTGCGCGACGGCCGGCTTACGACCGAAGATTTATGCTGGGTCCAGCAGCGGCGCGAGTGGCCGACCCGCATGACACAACGGGTGCAGCTCATGATTCAGAATCGAGTCATCAAGCGCGCCCTCAGCGGCTCGGACAGGTTCTCGCCGCCCTTCGCAATCCGGCTGCTGGCGTTGGTCCCATTCCTCCGCCGGATTCCCGCCCGGATGATCGGCCTCGGATTCCGACCAGAGCATGTGCTTACATCTGCCATAGAGACTGTGCACGTGTCAGCGGCAGACGTATTGCGCTAATACTTCGTAGCCTGACTCCGCGCGCGCTCTCTTTATTGAACGGGCAATGGTGATCATGTGGGCCGCGGTTTCTCTGGTTCATCTGGTTTGTTTTGTTCATCTGGTTTATCTGGTTCAACCAAATAAGCGAGACAGACCAAATAAACCAGACAAACGATAAACAAACCTGCCGGTTCTTATTGGTTGGAGCTCTCCGACGAACTAACGAAGGATTTGCGGTAGCCAGTCACCTTTTCCAAGTATTGACGGGTTTCCTGGTAGGGCAGATGTTGGTGCAATTGGTCATAGACGGCGGCTGGTTGGAGACCGTTGATCTGGTTGACGGCAGCGACACGGTCGCGCGAGAACGTGCGGAACACGTTGCTCGGACCGGTGTTGTAGGCCGCTATCACACAGTATTCGCGTGACACATTGTGCGCCACGTCTTCCAGCTGATTAAACATCAACACATTCAAATAGGCGGTTCCCAACTCGACGTTGTTAGTGGGATCGAAGAGGTAATCCCTCGAGGGAGCCACGTCCTTGCCTTTCGCCCGCCGGTAGGCTTCACGACCACCGCTGGTGGGGACCAGTTGCATGAGTCCGTAGGCCGGGGCCGAGCTGACGGCATAGGGGTTGAAGTTGCTCTCCGTGCGGATGATGGCGAAGACCAGACTGGGGCTGATGCGATATTGTTGCGCAAACTGGTGAACCAGCGGCCGGTATTTGTCGGCTTGCTTCACCGCGAGGTTGGACACCAGCGCCATCGTGACGTAGTGGGCCATCTTCTTGGTTCCGTCCTGGTCGACCACCCGCGTGCCGGATTTATTTTCAAGGAGATAGGCGGCGAACGGCTCGGCTTCTGCCGGCGTGCGTACTGGTTTATTCTGCTGATCGAGGACGAGGCCGAACAGGTAGGGCTCCTTGTCGCCGGTGAGGACGATTTCTTTGTCGGAAAACAAATCGACCGCTCTTGGATCCTCCGGGGTCAGGATCGTCGTGATCACGGCATTCTTGAGACTGCGTTGGGGGTCTTGATCGTCCAGTGTCTCGACCAGGATCTCGCCCGAATCAAAGTCAACGATCGCCCGGCTCTTGTAGTTTTGCGTGTACTTCACATATTTTTTGCGTTCGGGCAGTTGGACTTCCTTCTTGCCCCAGGTTTTCCCGACGTTCACCCCGAGGGCGGCAAGGATGGTCTCGAAGTCCTTCTTTGCGGCGCGCAGATCACTGAGCAGCGCTTCGGGATCGCGCGCGTACTGGTCGAAACGCTTCTTGGCGATCTGTGCCGGATCTTTTCCCTCGGCCAGATCGATGACGGTTTGGCCGGTCCGGCTCCTCATGACACGCTCAGCTGCCGTGAGGGCTCGGTCGGTCGTCTCACAGCCGGATGTGAGCAAGTCGAAGGTGAGGATCACCAGTGAGGAGAACGAAGCCAATGGACGCATGGGTGCATTGTATAGATTTTGCCGTGTCTTACAAGACAACAGGATCAGTGCTAGCAAGATACTGAAACAGTCCGCCAGCTTCGTTCTGGAAACCCGTTGCTCTGGTTTGTTTGGTTGAACCAAACTAACGAGATAGACCAGATCAACCACATAAACCAGATGAACCGCAGCCTGTTAGGGTTGAGGCTGGCCGGCGGATTGTGTCTGTTTTCCTTCGAGTTCGGTCCAGCGGTTATAGAGCCGCTCCGCGGCTGTGCGGGCTGCATCCAGCGCCTCGGATCTCGCTTGTAATGCAGCCGCGTTGGAGGCGATGGCGGGATCTTCCACTGCGGCTTGACAGGCGGTGATGATCTCCTCGGCCTGGAGAATTCTCTGCTCCATTTTCGCCCACTCCTTTTGCTCACGATAGGACAGGCCTGTTCGCTTTGGCTTCGGAGTCGATTCCGATTCGGCTCGGGAGGCCTTCGAAGGGCGTGACGTCGAGGGACAAGTCTGTTCTGCCGCTTTTCGTTCTTGTGCGGACTCCCATTGCGCATAGTCGGCGAACCATTCGGTCTGGCCTGTGCCGTCCAGCGCAAGTAGGATGGTGGAAACGCGGTCTAAGAGCCATCGGTCGTGTGTGACCAGCATCAATGCGCCGGGGAATTCCATCAGACTGTCTTCCAACACATCGAGCGTCGGAATGTCCAAGTCGTTCGTCGGTTCGTCCAGGATCAAGAGGTCGGCTGGTTGCAGCATCAGCCGTGCGATGAGGAGACGGGCCTGTTCGCCGCCGGAGAGACGAGAGACCGGGAGATCCAACTGCTCCGGCCGGAAGAGAAACCGCTTCGCCCAGGAGACGAGATGTATCGAACGGTCTTGATAGAGGACCGCGTCGCCGTTCGGGGCGAGGGCTCGATGGAGCGAAGATGATTGGTCCAGTGATTCGCGGTGCTGCTCGAATGTGACTACGCGTAGCTTGTCCGCGCGGGTGATGATGCCTGCGTCCGGCATCAGTGTCCCGGCTATCAGCTTCAGAAGCGTGCTCTTTCCGCTTCCATTCGGACCCAGCAACCCAAGCCGTTGTCCCGGTCCGAGCAGGAGATCGAGATTCTTCACGATCGGCCGACCGCCGAGCGATTTGCAGAGTTGGGTAGCCTCGACTAATTGTTTTGACCTGCGTCCCGATGCGGTGAAATTGATGCCCGCCGTGCCTTGGTCTTTCCGAGCGTCGGCGCTGTTCAGCTCCTCGATCAAGCGGCCGGCTGAGTCGATCCGCGATTTGGCTTTTGTCGTGCGGGCTTTGGGGCCGCGCCGGAGCCACTCCACTTCGCGACGGACACGATTGGCCAATGACGCTTCATAGTTGGCTTGCGCGCGCAGCGCGGCGTCCCGCTGCTCCAAGAAATCGCTGTAGTTCCCTTTGGATTCAAATACTCCGGTGGGATAACTGCGATTAATCTCGATCATCCGCGACGTCACCGTTTCGAGAAATCGTCGATCGTGGCTGACGACGAGAAAGGCGCGGGCTTCAGCCCGTAACAATCGTTCCAGCCACAGGATGCCTTCGATATCCAAATGGTTGGTCGGTTCGTCCATCAGCAGGACGTCCGGCTCCAACATCAGCGACCGGACGATGGCCAGTCGCTTCTTCCATCCTCCGGAGAGCGTGGCGGTGGACTGGTCGGTTGCGGGAAACTCCCCCAGACTGAGCGCCGTGGCCGTGCGATCACTATGCTCATGAGGGTCCAGACCTTCGTCGATCAGGATCTGTGCGAGCGCTTCCTCGATCGTATGCGCTCCGTCAAGTGATGGTTCTTGCGGAACGTAGCCGACGCGGAGTTGTCGGCGCATCGATCTGGTGCCCTCATCCGGTTCTTCGAGCCCTGCCATGATCTTCAGCAAGGTCGATTTGCCGGAGCCGTTAGGCCCGACCAGCCCGACATGATCGCCCTCAGCCAACCCGATCGATAAATCAGCAAACAGCGGTTTCACCCCGTAGCTTTTGCTGATGGACTCGCAGCTCAAGAGAATTGTAGGTGGCATAGCGCTACCGAACGAACGAATAAATTATCGATCAGCTGTTGGACGATCGGGCAGGACTGTTCAGGCCAGGCTGGATCGCGAATTGTTAGTCTACGGGTTGGACGACAGAACTGCAAGTGGGGATGGGAGGGCCGCCTGGTCGTCCTCCTGCTCGCGGAACGCGCACGCTCGGAAGGTGCTCGTTCGACGCGCGCATTTGAGGATCGACCAGGCTACCCTTGAAAGGAAATAGGGGATAGAGAGGATGCGCGCAGTGAAGGAGTGAATCTGTTTACAAGGAGCGGAAAAGCTCGGTGCCATAGTTGGAGATGCTATCGAGTTTTCTGTATTACCTGGTAATTTCTAATGAGTGATGCTTCAACGTTCAGGCTAGTCGGTATGAGAGGCTGGGCAAGTATTTGCCAGGATCCGTTCTGTTTGAGGTGTTGAGGTTATAAGTGTCTGCGGTGCACGGTTGACTCCTGGGATGGAGCAGGATAGACTGACATGATGCAACGACATTCTCATCGCTCCCCTTCGGGTCTAGCCGGCATACTCTTCGTGCTCGTTATCGCGTTGAGCTTCAATGCCTACGCCTGCCTCCTGCCGGTGAATGGTGTCACGGCCGCTGCAATGGGCAATGGCTGTTCGACTCCAGATGAGCAACCTGTCAATCAGTACTGCGCTGCGTTTAAGACGCTCGACGTGCAGTCCGCCGATACGCGCCACCTCAACCGTGACTCTCAGACCATCTGTTCCGAAGACACCGTCTCGTCAGCACATCTTGTCATCCTCACCTCACCCAGCAGCCGCTTGTCCGATCATCCCACAGTCGGTCCGCCCCAGGATCTCCTGCTCAAGATTTCCGTGCTTCGCATCTGATCTTCCCCGCCCATACCGCGCAATCGCTCCTGTACCATTACGTGTGGGAACTCTAGGAGGTCATTTCTATGAGACGGAATAGACAACGTCAGTGCTAGTGATGTTCTTCAGCAGCGGACTGTCGCGGGCACAGGATACCGACTCTGTGCTGCGCACCACGAAGGAGGAATTCACATGGAATCTCTATGGAGCTATCTGCCTACCATCGCAGTACTTGCCTGTCCCGTCGGCATGGCGTTGATGATGTGGTTTATGGGGCGCTCGAACGGGCAAGGTATCTGTGGCATGAACATGACGCCGCCCACACAACCTGCCGCCGACAAAGACGCGCAGATCACCGAGCTGCAAGAGCAATTGCAGACAATGAAAAAGCAGGTGCGGGCGTTGGAAGCATCTGCACTACTAGGTGAGAAACAATCGGAGCACGTTAGGAGTCTCTAAGTTTGCAAAGAGGATTCTGATGAACGTGAAAACACCATTGCTCATCGCGCTGTTGTTCTTAGGCGTACAACCAGTCTCATGAACCGGTTTCTCCTCCCGTTCGCGATCTTCGTGGTCGTGGTCGGTTTTCTCGCTGTCGGGCTGACGCTCAACCCGCGTGAATTGCCGTCTCCATTGGTCGGGAAGCCGGCGCCTGATTTTTCGCTTCCGCAGCTCTATGATCAGGAGAAAACCTTTTCACCGAACGAGATGAAGGGCAAGGTCTGGCTGCTTAACTACTGGGCTTCGTGGTGCGAAGCCTGCAAAGAAGAGCATCCTATCCTCATGCACCTCGCACAATCCGGGGAGGTGCCCATCTACGGCATTGACTATAAAGATCGAAGGGAAGACGCACTGACGTGGTTGAAACAGTGGGGCAATCCCTATCCGGTCATCGCCGTGGATGAGTCGGGGCGCGTCGGCATTAATTTCGGTGTCTACGGGGTGCCGGAAACTTATGTGATCGATAAGGCGGGGGTCATCCACTACAAGCAGATTGGCCCGTTGCGCGAGGACACCGTGCAAGGAAAGATCTTGCCCCTGGTCAGGGAGTTGCAGAACAAATGAGATGGCTCTTGGTGATTATTCTACTCATCCCATCTCTCGCTGCGGCGGAAGAGGCCAGACCGCTCGCCGCCAATCCGCAGGTCGAAGCACGTTTGAAGCACCTGGCCGTCGAGCTCCGTTGTTTGGTCTGTCAGAACCAGACGTTGGCCGATTCGAACGCGCCGTTGGCCGAAGACTTGCGCCGAGAAGTTCGCGAGATGATCTCGAGTTGATGATGTGGTATATGGGGCGCTCGCACGGGCAAGGTATGTGTGGCATGAACATGACGCCGCCCAGACAACCTGCCGCCGACAAAGACGCGCAGATCACCGTGCTGCAAGAGCAATTGCAGACAATGCAAGAGCGGGTGCGTGCTTTGGAAGCATCTGCACCACCGGTTGAGAAACAATCGGCGTACATTAAGAGTCTCTAAGTTTGCAAAGAGGATTCTTATGAAAGTTAAGACACCGTTACTCATCGCGCTGTTGTTTTTAGGCGTGCAACTATTCGGCTTGTCATGCGCACTGCTGGATATGGCGCGTGCCTCGCCTGCGATGCCCGTGACCGCCGCACCGACGCGCGCCGCTCTCACACCGCGCGCCGGCGGACAGATGCGCGAGTTCCGCCTGACTGCCAGCGCCATGACGTATGAATTTGTGAAAGGCCAACCGACGACTGCCTGGGCTTACAACAACCAGGTGCCTGGGCCCGAACTGCGCGTGCGCGAAGGCGACCTTGTACGCGTCATCTTCACCAACAACCTGCCTGAGCCGACTACCATTCACTGGCACGGAGTCAATGTGCCGACTAGCATGGATGGCGTGCCGGACATTAGCCAGCCGCCGGTGCGACCGGGCGGCACGTTCACCTATGAATTCATCGCCACGCCCGCTGGCACGCGCTGGTATCACGCGCATTTCGTCGAACACAAGCAACTGCAGCTCGGCCTCTACGCGCCGCTTATCATCGAGCCGCGAGATGTAAACACGCGCTACGACCGCGATTACACCATTACGTTCGGCGAGTGGTCGTCCGACGCGCTGCACCCCGACCACAACCAACCGAACGGCGGCATGGGCAGCATGATGGGCGACGATATGATGGGCGACGACATGATGAGCACGCCCGACGACCCGAACGTGATATTCACTGTGAATGGTAAAGCGTCCCCTGCCGCGCCGCCCTTGCTTGTG
>VBOL01000196.1 GCA_005887945.1 Nitrospirota bacterium | reverse complement strand
CGAAAAACAGAGGGAAGCTCACTCATTCACCCACTCCAATCTGCGGAGAGTCACTTTATGAATAAGAAACTATTAATTCCAGTTTTTATTATTGGTGCCGTAGTGGTCGGCTATTTCTTGGGCGTGAGTAATACATCTACTAACACTCAGGCAGATACTTCGGCTAAGAAAACTGTTATGTCTCACAGCGATGAAGGGGGTTCTAGTCATTCTGTAATACCCGGCGCTCAACATATCCATGCTGTTACCTACGACCCCGAAGGCAATCTACTTTTAGGAACGCACGGCGGGTTATTCAAGAGTAACGATGGCGGCAAAGCTTGGCAAAAGGTTTCGGTGAAAGGAAGCGTCAATGCTGATGATTGGATGAGTCTTGTTGTTGACCCCCGAAACCGGAAAATAATTTTTGCCGGAGGACATGATCTAGGTGTCATAAAAAGTGTTGATGGTGGTATTACATGGATGCGTTCTGATGATGGGATAAAGGGTACGGATATTCATGGTTTGACAATTGATCAACGTAGTCCTGATTTACTTTTTGCTTACTCTGTTTGTAATGCTGGGTTCAAAAGTAAAGACGGTGGCGTTTCTTGGAACAGACTTCGATGGACAAGTCTATGGGCTGGGATAATTGGGGTGTCCTTTTGGCGGGAACGTCTGATGGCGTTTTCCAATCTTTTAGTTGTTTTTGTGGCTGGACAAAAACAACTAAAGTTTTTGACAACACAACAGTTTATACGCTCGCTACGCTTCATAAAGATTTAACTGTTATGTATGCTGGCACACAAGCTGGGGCTTGGAAAACAATTGACGCTGGGCAAAACTGGAAAAAACTCGACGGTCTTAATGGTATCAAGATTACTACTGTCGCTATCAACCCCGAGAATTCCAAAGAACTTACTGCTTCTAGTGAAGACGGCATAATCTATCGAAGTTCAAACGCTGGCGAAAGTTGGCAAAGAACTAATCCCGCATTCAATTAGCAAGTGCAACCCCTGCGCCCTTGAAAGTTAAGACACCGTTGCTCATTGCGCTGTTGTTCTTAGGCGTACAACCAGTCTTATGAACCGGTTTCTCCTCC
>VBOL01000195.1:900-6092 GCA_005887945.1 Nitrospirota bacterium | reverse complement strand
ACTGGGACTTGCCTGAAGAGCGATTTCTACAGTGCGCGGGGAGGAATGGACATACCATCCTGCTGTTTAACGGCATAGACCGTGATTTCAGTGCCGTAGCCAAGATGACCGGCAATCAGCGATACCGGCCGGGCAATCAGACGATCGATCAATTTGCGGAAAGGGACATCCTTCCGAAAGCGATGTTTCCAGAATCGATCCAAGCTCGCCATTAAGAAGATGGCGCTGATACCGGTCCGAAAACGATGGAGCCGAAACCCCGCCTGGGCAATGATCCCCGAGAAACTGCGCTTGTCGAAATGATAGAAATGTCTGGGGGGATCCAAGGGAAACCACCAGCGGCCAAATAACTTGAATTCTAGACTGTTCAGATTGGGCACACTGACGACCAATAGTCCGTCATCCTTGAGCAATCGACGCACCCGACGCAATGCATCTACAGGACTCGGGAGATGTTCGAGCGAATGGCTCATCAGAATTAGATCGAACGATTGAGGAGGAAACGGCGCTGACTCTAACGTCCCGGTGTGAATGTTCCCTGTCACGAGTTCGCGCGCATGCGCTGCAGCGACCTCACTAATCTCAATGCCATGGGGTTCCCATCCCTGATCTTGCAGGGTTTTCAAATTTCCCCCGGCCCCACAGCCCACATCCAACACCTTTCCCTCTCCCCTCCAGGGCAAGGGATGGCGGCCTTTGAATTCTCGGAGCATCTTGTCGGGCCAGAGCAGCACTCGCTTAAGAATTCGAAGAAAGACAGACTGCTCGGACGAAGGATACCCGTAATATTCCTCCAGCACCCATCGTTTCATTGTGCTGGATAATTTCTTGGCCTGTTGCTGGAACGGCGGCCGCGCTCTCGTGGCAACCGGAGGATAGTAGACGTTCGGGTAGTAGGTCCCGATGAGATCGGAAGAGGGGCGGGGATTGAGATACACCAAGCCACATTGCCGGCAACGCACGATCCTGAATTCCTCATCCGTGACAGCCAGCAGCAGATCTCGCTGCCGGATCAGCAAGTCGTTCTCATTGGACTTGCATAGATCACATAGAACCGTTTCCATGCGCCCCGCCAGAGGCTCTCGTGCCGTCTCATTTACCTGATCCGAGGCCAACCGGATCCCCCCATACTTTTCATCTTGCATCATTACACGGCAGCATCCTGCTGCATGCCTCAATCCTCGATGCTTTTCATCCCGACGTGACCATTTCGACTAGCTGTGCCAACCGATCACCTGGACATCGTGATGTTTGCACAAGGCATCCTTCGGCCCCAAACAGACGCCAGAAGAAAAGGCGGTGCATCCGTGACTCTCCAGCGGACTGTCTCCGACCTTCCATTCAGAAGGCCGTCAGGCCGAGGGTGTGCTGGTGACCGATGGGTTGCCCACCTACTTGGGGCTCCCAAGTGGGAGTACCATTACGAGCGCAAGGTCGTACTCGGCAGTGAAGATCACGCCCATTTGGCAATGCCTCGTGTCCATCGCGTAACCTCGCTGCTCGACCGCTGGTGGCTCGGCACGTATTGGGGAGCGAATCGCCCGCAACAGCTGGATTACTTTCTTGATGAGTTTATATTCCGCTTCAACTGACGCGCCTCCCGTTCGCGTGGAAAGCTGTCCTGCCGATTGGTGCAACAATCGGCGGCGATCACCCTCACACCCTATCAATCCCTTGTGGGTGGGCGTCCAGCAAAACAGGAACGAAGTGCATGCCCATTACTGGACTAGACGGAGCAGATACCATGGTGCCATGCGTCGATCACTCATGTCTGGAGAAATTCTCATCGCCCCGGCAAGATCGCTGCCAGAAGACGCCGGTCCAGTCGATCGGCTCTAATTTGTCGGTGATGTTGTGCTCGGAGCGGAAATCCTCGACCGCCGCCTTGCACGCGGATACAGCTCCGTAGTCATCAATTATCACATACCCGCCGATTGAGAGTTTGGGATACAGATGCTTGAGCGCATCTATCGTCGATTCGTAGAGATCCCCGTCTAATCGGAGCAGTGCGAAGCGACCGGCCTCGATATGTGGGAGCGTGTCTCGGAACCATCCGACGAGAAACCGCACTTGGTCATCCAGCAGATTATATTTTTCAAAATTCGCTTTGACCTCATCGAGCGGGATCGCGAGCGGAACAAGGGTCCAGAGTCGATCGCCCTTGTCCGCCGGATAGCACTCTGGATCGGGCGGCGGAAGCCCTTGAAAGGAATCGGCCACCCACACCGTCCTGGTGGTATCACCATATACCTTCAGAACACCTCGCATGAAAATGGATGCCCCCCCTCGCCAGACACCCTTTCGATGAAATCGCCGGGCACTTGACGCCGGAGAAGGTCGGTGATGCAGAATTGCAGATTGTCCAGCCGCCTGAGCCGGATCATGGTTTCCGCCTCCAGCGCCCAATCCCGTCCCTCCGCGCAATCGCGAGGGTTAACTGATTTCACCCGAACAAGCTCAAACTTCAGTAAACCCAGCAAGCGACGCGCGGGAGCGTACAGTGCTCGCTTCGGGCTCCCTCGTCGAGGCTCATACTTTTCGTACTTTTCCGCAAACCCATAGCGAGTCAGACACTTCTTCAGTAGATTAAGATAGAATTCCTCAGGCGACACACTATCTTTCATGACATGTTTCCTTCGAGTGAATGAGGTGCATAGCCGCTAAGGGAAGGCGTGGTACGCTTTTCCAGGCCACAGAAAGATCTTTCGAATGGGACGCCAGATACCGCGACGTGTTGGCGACGGGTAGCCGTAATACTCCTCCCCGCTCCACCGCTTGATCATCTCAGACAATTCCTTCGCCTTTTGTTTAAAATTCGTCCTCTGCTTTGGCTGTACGGCAGGCTTGTGGTAATACTGATGGGGGTAATACCGTCCGATTTCCTCCTGACGCGGGTAGGAATTGTTGAGGTAGAATACCCCGCAAGCTCCACAACACACAACGGAGAATTCCTCGTCGGTGACAACCTGTAGCAGATCACGTTGACGACACATGACTTGGGCGTTTTCAGACTGACAGAGATCGCACGAAACCGATTCCATTCCACTCAGCAAGGCTACTACTACAGCCTGCATCATAGCCTCTGACGCCTCCCTAACCCCTGCGCGCGACTCTTATTCATAGGCTCATCGTCGTCGCAACCACTCGTCGCACCACACCGACGACTTCCTCAACTGTGATTTGCTTCATGCAATTCAGTTCACCCCGTTCACAGGTTGGGTGAAAACATGCGCGGCAATCCACTCCTTTGTAGAGCACTTCGGCATGCGCCCCCTTCGGACCCCACTCGGCAGGATTCGAGGGCCCGAAGAGGGCCACAATCGGCGTGCCGATCGCCGCTGCGACGTGCATCGCGCCACTATCACTTCCAATGAAAAGCGCTGATTTTTTGGCGATGGCCGCAAACTGTTTAATGGTTGTACGGCCTGCCATGATGATGGGTCTACATTTCGCCATCTGTCGAATCTGTTGCGCGAGATCGATGTCTTGATCGCTGCCTCCGATCAACACCTGGCAACCATACTGGGACTTGAGACGATCGGCCAGCTCCGCGAACCGCTCTGGAGGCCAGGCTTTAAACCAGTATCGTGCCCCCGGCTGCAACATCACAATCGACTGTGATCGCTGAACGCCGAGTTGATCCAACAATTGATCTGCGCTGTCCTCCTCTTCTGGCGTCAGCCAAAGTTGAGGATCCTTTGAGCCGGCTTGGATGTTGATGGGCTTGAGGACTTCCAGATCCCGGTCAATCCGGTGCCGCATACCTGGCACAGGCTGGATCACCTGTGTGTAGCACCACTCACGCCAACGATGCTCGTCGTTGAATCCAATTCGAACCGGCGCCCCGCTGATCCAACTCAGAAATGCCGACCGGTCTCCATCCGTCAAATCGATCACCGTGTCGAATCGCCGACGGCGCAGCCCGGCGATGAGTCGCCATTGTGCCGCCAGAGATCCTTTGTCGAGGACCACAATCTCGTCCATGTCCGGGTTCCCGGACAATACGTCTTCCGTCCCGCGATTTACCACCATCGTGATCCGGACATCCGGTCGTGCAGCTTTGATGGCACGCACGGTCGGCGTCGCCAACAAGACGTCACCGATGTAGCGGAGTTTGATGATGAGAACGCTACGCATGTTCGTTCATCGTGAATCGTGAACCGTAAGAACCAGCCGGTTTACTTTCCTCTCGTTGAACGTTTAACGATTGACGTTTAACGGTCATCGCGGCACAGCTCCCCGTATAACGCCACGGTTTTGGCCGCGGCCTGCTCCCAGGAGAACTGCTTGACACGAGCGAATCCTTTGACCTTCAAGGCGGCACGAAGCGGCTCATCCTCAAGCGTACGAATAATCGCCTCTCCGAGCGCCCGCGCGTCTTGAGGATCTGCCAACACGGCCGCATCACCCGCTACTTCAGCCAACGCAGTCGAATTGGACGTTAGCACCGGCGCCCCACAGGCCATCGCTTCCAACACAGGCATTCCAAACCCTTCGTACAACGAGGGGAAGACGAACAGATCGGTGGAGGAATACAACAACTGCAGATCGTTCGTGGACACCCTGCCTGGACAGAGCACCTTTTCCGTTAAGCTGCGTCTTCGAGCCGTCTCCTCATAGTTCCCGAACGGATGGATGGGCGAGCCAACAAGAACCAACATTCTCGATCCCAGCTTCTTCCGCACCATCTCCGCCGCTTCAAGAAATATCTGGTGATTCTTGCGTGGGTCTGCCCCTCCAATAAATAAGACATAGTGCTCGGATGTCAGGCCGATCCGTTTCCGCAACTCCGCCATCGCCGGATCATCCCGACGTGGCACGAAATCCTCCGACACTCCGTTAGGAATCACCCTGATGTGCTCGCGTTTCAAACCATACAGTTCCACGAGTTCTCTGGCGGAAAATTCGGACACCGTGATGGCTTTTCTGGCCCGTAGCGCGGTTTGTCTCGTCTTGAACGACGATGGCCACTGTCCCAACATCTTCTTCGAGTATTGCGGGTTTCGGTCCAGCCACAGATCGTGAATCGTGACGACTCCGCCATAGCGCCCGACTGTCTGCATCTTAAAGTTGGTCCCATGGAAGAGATCCAACCGATCGGACGAGCCCCGTTTCCCCATTCCCCATCGGCTCGAGTTCATCCACTGGAGCCGCTCAGCGCCCGGCCAGGCCCCCACAGAGTCAGGCCGGCC
>VBOL01000195.1:0-886 GCA_005887945.1 Nitrospirota bacterium | reverse complement strand
GCCATCCCACCCCGCCCATATCACCCACCATCGGATTGGCATCAAAACCGATTCTCATCCACGCCCCTTCTGTGCTGCCAGTACCTCCCCATACAGCTGTTCCATGTGCATGACGGACGCATCGAGACTAAATCGCTCGTGCGCACGCGTCCTCCCACAGAGGCCCATCTGCTCTCGCCGGACTCGATCCTGCAGGAGGGACACTACGGTTGCGGCCAATGATTCGACATCTCCCGGAGGAACTAGCAAGCCCGTTTCTCCCTGCGCCACGACTTCGGGAAGTCCCCCTGTCGTGGTCGCGACCACGGCCTTTCCCATCGCCATCGCTTCGACCACCGCGATCCCGAACCCCTCCATGAGTGCCGGGTGCACATACAGATCGAGGGAAGCCAGGAACGGCTGAACTGGGTCTTGGAAGCCAACAATATGCACGCGATCAGCAATCTTCAGCTCGTGAGCGAGCTGCTTCAATCGATTGGCATAATCGTTATCGTCATTGCCTACGATTACATAATGCACCGTAGGAACCGCATGGACGATAGTCGGGAGAGCCCGAAGCATGACCTCATAGCCTTTTCGTGGAAACAGATTGGCGACGGTGCCTAATAAGGCGGCCCCGTTCGGGAGCCCGATCATCTGACGAATCGCCTGGTCATCATGCGTGGATTGTCTCTTGGAAAGATCGATGCCGCTGTAGATAGTCCGAGCCTTTCTCGCCGACACCCCGCCAGCAATCAGCGACTGTTCAATCTGCCGAGAGATCGCAATGACAGCCTGTACACGATCAAGCCAATAGCGTCGCACCTTCGTCGGCTCGATTTCCTGTCTCACATGGGCCACGATCGGCACGGGATTGGACATACGACTCGCTAGAGCCCTCACGGTA
>VBOL01000194.1 GCA_005887945.1 Nitrospirota bacterium | reverse complement strand
TCCGGAGATTCTGGAGGATAGTAGAGAGGCTGTTTTGGTCCCTGCCAAAGACCCTGAGGCTCTCGCGAGGGCAATTAGAGTAGTCGCCGGGTCGTCTGATCTTCGCGCTGAACTGATTCGAGCGGCTCGAGTACGAGTTGAAACTCAGTTCTCGATCAAGGCATCGGCAACGAGTATGCGCGAGATGTATCGATCGCTCATCGGTGGTGGAGACTGTTGATGTGGTGATCTGTCACATCTGGGATGCCGATTATCCCTGGGACATCCGTGTGGAGAAGGTGTGCCAATCATTGCAAGTGAACCACGAGGTCCATCTCGTCTGCCGAAACGACAAGCGATCGCCGCGTCATGAAGTGCTCGATGGGACGATCATCCACCGTCTCCCATCGCTTCCCAGATGGCTCGGCCCTTGCCACATGATACTGGGCCTTCCTTTCTTCTTTAACCCCACCTGGCTCAGAGCGGTTTGGGCGACCGTCAAGCGGTCCCGAGCTGATCTGATACTGGTTAGGGACATTCCTCTCGCGCTGACCGCCATCCTGGTAGGGCGCTGGTACAACATTCCCGTGCTACTCGATCTTGCAGAAAATTACCCTGCCATGCTGGAAGATCAGCGACTGTATAGTCCGAAAAGCGTGATCGGAGGTATTGTTCGGCATCCGGCGCTGGCGAGGTTGGTTGAGAAAATCGTTCTGAAATGGGTTGACCATATCATTGTTGTGGTCGAGGAATCCCGAGATCGGCTGATCGACATGGGAATCGATTCCAGTCGGATCACAATCATTACCAATACTCCACCGCTTGATCGATGGAGTGAGGACGCTCCGTCAACGGTAGTGTCCAACGGTCATGACACGGCTCATTTCGTCTATCTCGGCAATCTCGATGGGAGCCGAGGTCTCGATACGGCAATCAAAGCGGTGGGACTCCTCAAGGATCGCGGTCACTATGTCAAGCTGTCGATCATCGGGACCGGGCCCAATATCGAACTGCACCGGAAGCTGGCTCAGACGCTGGGGGTGACAGACCGGGTCGCCATCACAGGTCGGCTCCAGTTTGCGAAGGTTGAAGCCATCATGGCTCAGGCGAACATAGGACTTATTCCGCACTATCGGACCGGGGCATGGAACTCAACGATTCCGAACAAGCTGTTTGATTTTATGTCGATGGGCAAGCCTGTCGTGGTCTCAAATGCTAGGCCGACAGAACGGATCGTGGAAGAGGTGCAATGCGGGATCGTGTTTAAAGAGAGAGATGCAGAAGCCCTCGCCGCAGCGATGATGGCAATGGAGGATAAGGCGTTGAGAGATCGGTTTGGCAAACAAGGAAGAGAAGCGTTCGTGAAGAAATATAATTGGACGGTTGACGAACAACGACTGTTTGAGTCTCTG
>VBOL01000024.1:3806-15230 GCA_005887945.1 Nitrospirota bacterium | reverse complement strand
AACCGGCGACACCCATCGCCGGACTCTGAAGAGAGCGTTCAACCCCATGGACGCTCTCTTTTTTTGTGCGAAAAAACCGTCCGCAGTTTTCACAGCAGCACAGAGAATCCCCCCCAGGAGCAAGGAAATACAGATACTGAGGGTAAGATAAGCAAAGATAAGACAAGGTAAGTGGAGTTAAGAGAAGAAAAGGATAGTTAAGAGTGTTCGGTTCGGTCCGATTCTGTCTCTGAATGGCTATACGGTGTGCGGTCGCGGTTTTTAGCATTTATCCCTGACCTTCCTCATCGGCACGCTCGCGGGCGTGCAGCAGACAGCGGGCATGACCTCCGTACGAAAAGGCCGTCAGTTCGTCGCACCGTTCACACCGAGTCAGAGCATCCTTCCTGAGCGGTCCGAGGCCTGGGATACACGATGGATAACTCAAGGTCGGTGTCGAAGACTCGCCCTGAGTCATTGGCAGCGTGAGGAGACCATCTGCCGAGAGGTCGCTCAGCTTCCCGCCCACGCTGAGAATGTCGTCCACCACGCTATACTGATCGCTGTCATGCAGGGGACCCTGTGCATTGCGCGTGACCGTGCGGACCCGGACGCGAAACCAATACTCCCGGAAAGATTTCAACGTGACGTGCTTCGGATTGCCGCGGGTAAAGGCGGCCACCGCCCGTTGCCAGGAGGCGAGTTTCGATTGCGGGTGAATCTTCGCCTGCTTCGTGGGGCCGAGATTGCAATAGCCGGACAACTGGATCTTCTCGCGCGAGTCCGGTATTAAGAGACGCCACTGTGATTCCACCGTCGTGAGCCCGAACCGATTCACTTTCTTCATCGAGAGGACAACGGCGTCATACTCGTTCTCTTTGATGCGCGGGGGGAGATCTTCCGTCCAAGAAAATGGGCATGTCGTCGTCATCCTCACGGCTCATGCCGGTACCGCCTTCCTCATCGGTATGTGCCACTCGTCGTAGTACCTCATCGTTGCGCCTCACCTTGCTGCGCCGCTACGGTCTCACCCGGATCGGGCTGCTGGGCTGTCTCTGCTACTTCGACCTCATGTAGATAATTGTTCACCGCAGCCTGAGCCAAGAGGCGAATCAATTCCCTGTGCGCCTGGGTGAGGCCGACGCTACGGCGTGTGAGGCCAGAGACAAGGGGGGCATGAGGGGGGTGCATTTTCATTGCCCGGCTTATTCCCTTGACACCTTCGTCTCTGTGTGCAACCGTGGTGGCACCAGCTGCCAGTGCGCAGTTTCCTTCAGGATCAACTGCCGCACGACCCCACTCATTGACAATCCCGATGCCGTGGACAGGTAGGTCAACATGTCCTTTTCGATCGGAGACAGCAGAGTGGGGAAAATGCTTCGCGATCGCTCCGGTAGCCGACTCATAGGCAACTCCTTAGGTATCAGTTGGTCGGGTGGCAGTCATCGCATCCCTGAACGGCCATAAAAAAAGGGCAGGAACCCTCTCCGAGAGGATTCCTGCCCTTACCCTTGTGGCAGTCAACGATAGATTGTGACCGAGTACGTGGTCGGTTCGATCTCTAGTAATAGACAAAGCCCAACTCCTCTCCTGTGTCGGATTAGAGGTGGGCTTGTTCACCGGCCGCCATGAAACTGGGCGACGAGGCGTCTAGAGCCTACCGTATGTAATTTATATTATATATATTCACTCGTGAAAGTATACAAAAAAGATTGTCTATATAAGAGGGCACACCACCAACGCAACTAGAGCGGGATACGAATCGTCGGCCTAAATAAGTCAGGTAGCCACTGGACGTGGACGCCGCCCGCCTGGCGGTTTGATCCGTACCCTTTTACACTGGGCCTCCCTTGCGAGGCTTCCATGCCCTTCTTGATTCGCCCATCCCGTCGCTTTCCGGTGTGTTGTCCCGTCACGTACCACTGGGGTGACTTTGAGGGCCACGGCACCGTGTGGAATGTCTCCCTGACAGGTTGGCGCTTCTCTGGCAATCTGCCGTTACGGATCGGGGAAGTGTGTTCCCTCACAGTGAACCTGCCGAGTGAACCACCTATCTACGTTGCCGCTGGGGTTGTACGCTGGGTGCGCGGCGAGGAATATGGGGTCGAAACGCTCGTGATGCACGACGAGTTACGGGAGGACATGGAACAGTACATCTGCCAGCGGGTCGAGGACAAGTTGGTTGAGATCCATGAACGGCGAACAGCTCGAATGCGGAATCAAGAAGTGGACAGAGATTTCTGAGGGGTAGCCGCGCCTAGTCCCTTGCGCCGTCGTTCTCATCCTTGAGAAGTTGTTCCCTGAGCCCTACATAACAACAGCACGAGCCGCCCAGGATGTCCCAAGCGGCTCGCGAATGGTGCCAGATGTTGGCGTGAAGGCTATGCCGTCCCTGTCTTCCCCTGCCGAGAGCGCCACGCGGCCAGCCCAGCGAGGCCGGTGCCTAGCAGAAGCCAGCTTGAAGATTCAGGAACGGCTCCACTCGGAGGCGGATTAAGGTTAGTAATGAGCACAGCATTAGCATTGGGATCAGCGGCAACAAGGCCGGAGAGAGATAAATTGTAAGGACCTGCGGGTGCATTGAGACTCACCTGAAACGTGAGATCAGCCACACTGCCGTCTCCGAATACGTTTTGGTTGAGCCCAAAAATTAGGAATCTGGTATCCCCAGGGGAAAAAGTATTGAAGAGGAAGAAGTCCTTGCCCGCAAGGGTGGCCGCACTTCCGGCTTGCGCATCCGAAAGACTAAGAGCGCTCGGATCGTATAACACGTCGAACTGAAGAGCTACGACCTGTGCTCCCTGCGCCGTGTACTCCACGCTGGTCAGCACGGTGTCGCCGGGGGGCCCTACAAGAGGATCGGGGAAAATCGAGAGTGAGGTCGCCTCCGCAAACACTGTCCAGCACATCACCACACTGACCAGTACGACTGCTGCCAGAGATCGTTTCATGACATTCCCTCTTGCTTTTGTGAGAAGCAATGCTACGGCTGCCATTAAAAAACCTGCAATTTAGACACCGAGATGTAACTAGCTGATTGAAATGATGGTGGAGGCGGTCAAAGAAGCTATACCTGGCTAAAACGTTGACAGTTCTTTTCGCGAAGAAAATGGTTTCAGTCTCTAAGTATAAGCCACATCAGGCCAAAGTCCCATATCGAGATAGTGTCAAGGTTTTTGACAGGTAATACCCATCCAGACAACATCCGGGCGGCGATCGGAAAATTCAGAGGGACAGAGGATCCAAATGAGGCTTCTCGTAGCGGCACACATGAACGTATCCGCCTCAGCGGGATCGACTACCCTGGAAAATCCGACCATTTGCCCCGCTACTCCCTTGCGCCGTCGTTCGCATCCCTCCTATAATGCGCCTCCCTGCGAGGCCCCGATGCCCTTCTCGCTTCGTCTCTACCAATCAATGCTTCACCGTGCAATGCGCTGTCACGTACAACGCGGGGCCATTCCTCATGCTGCCATTGGACTCAGTCGCGCTTACTCAAGCGCATTACCTGTTCACCCATTAAATAAACCAGCTCTCCCCCTACCCCCTACGAACGAGGGATAGCTTTACTCATGATATTGGACATATCCGGACGGGGCCGATTCTGACGTGAAGCTGAGAGGAGGCACGCTATCATGCTGACATCCAAGACGTCATGGTTCGTTCCGGCGTTGTTGGCAGCCGTAGGCGCATGGACATTAACGGCATGGGGAGAGGGAGTGGAATATGCTAGTGCGTCTCTTCTGGTCGACAGTTATCAAACGAACAGCGTATTAGAATACAACAGCACGACAGGGGCGTTCATACAAGCGTTCGTTCCCAGTGGTAGCGGGGGATTGAATGTGACTGGCGATCCCGTATTTGGTCCGAATGGGAACTTATTCGTCGGAAGTCAAGGGACCAACAGCATATTGGAATACAACGGGACCACTGGGGCCTTCGTGGGCACCTTCGTCTCACCCGGCAGCGGAGGGCTGATTGATCCTCGCATCTTTGTCTTCGGCCCGAATGGAAACCTGTTCGTCCACAGCGGGGGGACTAACAGCATATTGGAATACAACGGGACCACTGGGGCCTTTGTGACCACCTTCGTCGCATCCGGTAGCGGCGGACTGAGTATAGCACAAGAACCGGTGTTCGGCCCAAACGGTAATCTCTTCGTGGGGAGCGGAGGGACTGGCAGCGTGCTGGAATACAACGGAACCACAGGAGCGTTTATAACCGCCTTCGTCCCATCCCTCCCTCTCTACAACGGAGTGGTAGGTTCTCCTCACGGACTCGCATTCGGCCCGAACGGAAATTTGTTCGTAGGCGATTTCTTGGGTACAAACAATCCGATTAATGGTGTGTTGGAATACAACAGAACCACGGGGGCGTTTATCGGACAGTTCGTCCAAAATATGAGTGGCGGGCTTAACGAACCGACCTATCTCCTGTTCACCCCAACGACTCCTGCTGTCCCAGAGCCTTCTTCGTTATTGCTCCTCGGTTCCGGCCTCGCGGGCCTGGCGTGGTGGCGGCGGAAGTTCGCAGCGTAAGCTCAGCGCATAGATTTACAACGGACGGCGGTTTCCACAGGGGGGCCGCCGTTTTCGTTTGCGTACTGCAATGGTGGACAGCTCCCGATGGGCAGCCTACCGTGCATGAACGGAAAGGCGTTCGGCCAGCGAGCCAAGCAAGCCACCTCTGACCTCGCCTTCGGGAAGGAAGTTACGCGCCAGACGCACGGCAAGGACAAGTACGGGCGCACCCTTGCTGATGTGCTCCTACTTGATGGTACCAACGTCAACCACACACTCGTCAAGCAAGGTTGGTGCTGGTGGTATCGGAAGTATGCGCCTGGGGATACGGTGCTGGAACGGTTAGAGAAGGAAGCGCGAGAGGCCAAGAAAGGCTTATGGGTTGACCCGCAGCCGGTGCCGCCGTGGGAGTGGCGAAAGCAGTAGCAGGAGGAGGAATGGTCATGCAGATGGCAGTTACCAGACGGATAGGAACGTTGTCTCTTTTCCTCGCCCTGCTCTTGACCTACTGGTGTTTTCCCAAGCTGATAAAAATGGAGCAAGCGGAACGGGCTCGGTTAAAGGATGAGGGAGAGATACAGGCCATCCATTATTCAGGCAAATTCCTCGAAGTCGACACCGACTCCTCCTCTAACAGTGAGGACGAAGCCTTGGTTTTTCCCTTTACCTCGTACCAACTTCGTCTAATTTTGGAAGACCCTGTTTTGGAGGTGAAGGAGCGCGTCGTTTTAGCCATGGACGCTGCCTTAGAGCTTAAAAGCGTCCGTCTGATTCAAGAGCCGCTTGTCGGGGATGACTTAGATCAGCTCAACGCCGCATTGGGAAAAGGCTTAGCGATTGATTTTAAGACCATCATTTGGAAGCTTGATCATAAGAAGATCTGGTATGTGGCTCGATCTAGGATCATTCGCCTGGAGGATTCTAAGATCCTTTGGCAAGGGGTTTGTGATGTTAAGAACCACCTTTCTGGTTCTTGGGCTGAGCATATGGCCGCTGAGGCAGCGCTTCTTAAGAAGAGACTTAACGAAGTGGCGGAAAGCTGTGCCCAAAATTTAGAGTTCCAGTTGGTTGGGAACGAATAGGAGACTCAGGATACCCGGACGGCATGTCATGAACAACGGGGCATCCCCGGCTTTGCGCACCGGTAGCAACGGCCGTATGATCCCGACAACTCGCTCAATCCGATGAACTACAACCATTGAACTACAACCATTTCCCCACCCGTGGTCCTTGCGCCTTGCTTGTTCCCCCTCCTAGAATGAGCCTTCCTGCGAGGCTCCCATGCCCTTCTCGATTCGCCCCTACCGTTGCTTCCCGGTGCAATGCGCTGTCACCTATAAAACTGAGCCATTCCTCAAGCTGCCGCTGGTCTACTTTTTGAGTTTCGCGTCACTCATAACCCTCCTGGTGCTGAGTCGTGGACCCGCGTATGCAGACTGGGTCGAGACTGTTCAAAACGACCAAGCAGGTGTGACGATATACGTCGATTCAGACACCGTTCTCCGCAAGGGGGATCGGGTGAAGGTGTGGGAATTGATCGATTACAAGACCATACAAACCGTGGCAGGCACCTCATATTTGTCGGCAAGGGTGCAACGTGAATATAACTGCGCGGGAGACCTACAGCGGACTCTTGCGCTGACGAAGTTGTCTGGCAATATGGGAACCGGCAAAGTGATTCTTACCAACTCAGACGAACAAAAGTGGGAACCAGTTGATCCAGGTAGTATCGGTAAACGTCTGTGGAAGTTTGCGTGCAACAAGCCGTGATTGCGCAGTGCTCGAACGGTTGGGCAGAATCATTGAGATGGGGCAGCGCGTGGCGAAGGGCACGACGCACTAGCGATGTTGCACCCCTATTTGGTGCCCTTCAATCGTTCTTTCCAGAGCACAGACATAAGTCGAGGAGGAGAAGCGGGAAATATTTATAGAAAGGTCAAGAAAAATATTCATAAAACCCTCTCCCCAGCTTCTGTGGATAAGTCTGTTCATAAGATCGCCCTACCATCCAAATAATGCACATGTCTCTATCTCCAAAACGTCTTTGCCTAAAAAATAGGCATTGGTTGAAACGGCCCCGGTACCACAAGATATGGGGGGGGTTCCGAGAAACATAAGTCAGAAACAACAATTCCTAGAAAATGATAGGCATTTCATGCATCACATGATGATTTTCCGCACTGGCAGAGCGGTTCGTGGTCGAGTTATCCACAGAAACCGTTCCTGGACTGTGTTTTCTGCTTCATTCATCAGGAGTCAATTGGATGATGGTTGCTCGCCACTATAGACGCGGACTGTTGATTTTCTCTGTATCCACTTTAGGCTTCTTCATTTCCTCCTTCTCAGTCGTACTCGCGTCGGCCTTCACCGGCCCCGTCGTCTCGGTCCTCGATGGCGACACCATCGAAGTCTTGCACAACAACCGAGCTGAGCGTATCCGCTTCAACGGCATTGACTGCCCCGAGAAGGGTCAGGCGTACGGCCATCGAGCCAAGCAGGCTACGTCCGCGATGGTTTTTGGGAAAGAAGTCACGCTTCAGACCTACGGCAAGGACAAGTACGGCGCACCCTTGCTGCACTCAGCTCTGTTCAATCCAGCCAGCCATGCGACTGCGAAACATCAACGTCCTCCTGCTCGTCTTGATGAGAATGGCATCGCCAGTGTGTTCGATGCCCTGTACCCGTTCGTCTCCTTGTAGCGCTATCGCATGAAACCCGTTCATAAACGCCGAGTACCCAAACAGCCGTTCCGTCGTGACAACCAACGCCAAATTGCCCTGGGCACGCACGTCCTGAACCCGTTCAGACGCGCCCAGATCCTCCCCGGTCCAATGAGCCAGGGTTTCCTGAAAACCATACAGATGCTGATCTGTGGCCACGAGACAGAACTCTCGAAGCACCTGTGATGTCGTAACATGCTCGTCTCCCGCCAGCGTCTGTTCACCCCAGTGTCGAAGCTGAGAAGAAAATCCCAACAATCTTGTTGAGGTAATCGCCAGTGCGGTCAGACCCTGAGCCTTGGTACTCTGCACGGTTTCGTCGACTGAGAGATCGATCTCGGATTGCCCGACTCCCGTCACCGCAATCACTTTGTCTTGGACCACCGACACCAACACATCCGTGACGCGGCCTTGGGCGATCGCCAGCGTGATGCCGACCCCCCATATCACGACGAGGCCGAGGCAGATCAGTCCTATATGCGAGCGGGAAACGGGGCACTTGGATGGGAAACGCTGTCGAGTAAGGTGAACCTTCACTTGCCTCCGTACATCTCTGGTGCAACGTCGTTCTCACAATTGCTGCAAGGAATAGCCTCTCATGTCAAGGCCGCTAGAGCAACACCTTCTGGATCGCTCTCGGCGGCACCCAAATCGTGGGGCAAAATAAAGACGGCTGGTGCTGGTGGTATCGGAAGTATGCGCTGGGGGACATGGTGCTGGAAGGGCTAGAGAAGGGAGCGCAAGAGGCCAGAATAGAGTTGTGGGCCGATCCGCAGCCGGTGCCGTCGTGGGAGTGGCGGAAGAGACAAGAGCATTAGCCGCTAGCCGATTCCCCCTCTAGAAACCATTTACTACCCTCGATGAAATACATCCATTTTCTCTGCTCATCGCCTTAGGTCATTCCAGGCTCACCTTCTCTCTCATCCCCCTAACGAGGTATTGCTCGACTGTGTGTTGAAGCACAGCATCGCCCCACGCATCGCTGTGACATCTCACGTTCCCTCACGACACAGGAGAACACCATGAGAAACGCATGGGGCAGTAGAGCCGGGATAGTTACCCTGGCCTGCGTCTTGGGTTTCTGGTCACTGATCCTGAGTAGCGGACCTGCGTATGCGGAGTGGATAAAGATTGTTGACAACGACCAAACAGGGATCACGGTGTACGCGGATCCCATGACCGTTCGCCGTAACGGGAATCTGGTGAAGGGGTGGCTATTGTACGACTTCAAGACGATACAAACCAAAACCTATGCGGCGTTTTTGTCTTTCACGGCACTCAGCGAAATTGACTGTACAGAAGAACGCACACGTCAGCTTGCGCTCACGGATTTCTCGCGCAATATGGGAACCGGCGAGGTGGTTTATACCGCTGCAGACGAAGGCAAGTGGTACCCAGTTCAACCAGATAGTGTTGATCGAACTCTGTGGAAACTTGCGTGCGGCAAGCCGTGATTGCGCAGTGTTCGAACGGTGGAGGCGGGATCATTGAGATGTGACAGCGAGTGGCGAAGGGGACGACGCATTAGGAGATATGAGTCCCTGATCACTGCTGAATTGGTAACACCCTGCGCGGTGCAGCGAAGCAGATATTTGTATGCATGGCTCGACCTTTCGAATACCATGACACCTGACGATTGGAAATCAGTGTGTCGGAACGGCAGCTTGGTTGGGTCCTTAGGATTGAGCGATGCGTATGGTGTCACACAGCGGACATGAGGCGATCACAGGGAAACTGATTCGTGCACGACGCCTGCGAATTCAGACGGCCCTCCAACTCTTACTGGCCAGTGGAGTGATTCGACCTGCCAACGTGGAGCCTCCTTCCCTTGGAGCTGGAGGGGCTGTTGCTCTGCAATCCAGCGAGGCAGCTGATAACGTCATCTCAGCTTCTTCGTCCTGAGTCTCGATTTCTGCTAAGAGTATCCTTGTTTCAAGCGAAAGATTCGTACCCTATCACGATCGAACAAAATCCCCCCTTCGGTTGTTTCTGTCCTGTTTCCAATGAAGGCCGATGAAGGTCCTAGCCTTTGCAATCTTTGGTCTCATGCTCCACGGGCGAAGTGCGGTTCCCGACTGACAGGACAGAATGTTAGGCGAATTCAGCTCGCATTCAATTGAACGGCGCGGCTGCTGTTCTCATCATGGCGGCGTGTGTGGGTGCGAGAAGGGACGCGCTTTGTGTTGTGACGGGCGGCTGAGTCCTTCCTGCGGTTGCGATTGATGATGCACCTGCTGACTTGCTGCTCTCTGCTCCTCCTGACAGCCTCGACAGCTCGACGGCGACACCATCGAAGTCCTGCACAACCAACGTCCTGAACGTATCCGCCTCAGCGGCATCGATTGCAAGCTCCCCCCAACTGTGACAGATTCAAACGAGAACCTTTCTGGCACAGTAGTTGCTCGAAAGAATGTTCGGCAAAAGATTTGCGTTCGGTCAACTCGGCAGAGATTCTACCCGTGATGGAATGTGGGTCAGGTAGACAGGGAACGGAGCATCATCGAATCCATCGTGGCTGTATGCCTTGCATTGTTTCGATGGTGCTCTTTTTAAGCAGCGTGGTAAGTGTGGAGTCTCCATACCTTACCTGGGCGGCAGTCTATCAGTGTTTAGATGCAGCGGGGAAACCCATGCTCACTAATAGACCAGCACAACTCCATAGTTGCCATATGCTCAGTGATGGAACTGCCTCCGCTCTGACGCCCCATGGAGCTAGCACGCCGCCGCAGGTGTCACCCCCACCCATCAGCTCTGACAGACCATCCCCACCCCAATATGTTCCACTTATGTCACCGGACCTGCCAACTGATAATCAGGGGGAATCGATTGGTTCGCTCCCCGCGCAAAATCCGGGAGCGTCGTCAATACCATCCTCGCCCCCACCCTGTGTCCGTGGATTAAATCCCTTGAACCCGCTAAGTACTCCCCCTTGTGTTCGATCAGATCAATCTGAAGCGCCGCCACCTGGGGCAGCCCCGGCCCCCTCTCCGTAATCCTGTTGGCTCCCACTTAAGAGATTGGACAGGGCTCGCCTTAGCTGAGCCGCATCCCATGCCGCCGTGGGAGTGGCGGAAGAGGAAAGAACGTTAGCGAGCAGGCTTACTTGTTGGCGTTGGCACGTTTGGATTCATCCTGCGTCGCTCTCAGAGGGACGCGGATTGTCGTGCTGAAATAATTTTTCTTCCAGTGAACTACAACCATTTCCCCACCCGTGGTCCTTGCGCCTTCCTTCGCGTCCCTCTTACAATTCACCTCCCTGCGAGGCCCCCATGCCCTTCACGCTTCGTCCCTTCCGCCGCTTTCCCGTGCAATGCGATGTGACCTACTACGCTGGACCAATTCAAGGACAACGCACAATCTGGAATCTCTCCTGTATCGGCTGGCGACTTTCGGGCGATCTGCCGATGCGACCAGGGGAAACCCTCCGCTAACCGTCACGCTGCCGAATGAACAACGCATAGAAGTCCTCGAAGCGGTCGTGCGGTGGTCGAGGGGACAGGAGTTCGCCGTGGAGAATGTTTTGATTGAGCAGCACAACCATGTGCGGCTTCAGCATTACGTGAATCGCTTGGTTCGAGAACCGGAGAGGATGAGCCAATTAGTGCTGACAGCCCCAAACGGAAATCGAAGACCCGCGTGAGATTTTGAACCGTGGGCAGAATGCGAGGAAAGCAAGTGTGTCCGGAATCGGAGGGAAGACACGCCGAGTTCCACAGGCAGCCAGGACGTCAGATGTCGTCAGGTCGACGACTCTGAGAAGCTGCTGGTCTCTGGCGATTAAGGGGATCGGAACCCAGGAGTCTTATTCGATCCTCCTCCTCCTCAATTCTATTTATTCGCTGAAAATACATATTCAACGCCATTAGCCCGAGGATAACGGCCGTCCCTATAATGGCCCACACCATATCTCCCAATACCCAATCAGTATCCTTCATCAGAGCAGCTCCTTGTTGAGTGAGTTTTTCGACATACTACCTTCCAGACAACACTTCAACCTGCATGAACGTAAACTCATACGCGCATGGCTTTCAAGCACGAAGTCTGCAAAGGCCGCCGTCATCTATGTCATAGCGCCATCCATCTGAGGACTGATTGATCTTCCGTGGATGAGTGCCAGTGTTTTCCAGCCCACCCGCCTTGCGGTTTGCTCCTTCCCCCTCCTACACTAGGCCTCTCTGCGAGGCCCCGATGTCTCTCCGATTCTT
>VBOL01000024.1:0-3737 GCA_005887945.1 Nitrospirota bacterium | reverse complement strand
GCGACAAAATAGCCCCGAACGTACCCAGAATCATCCATCCGATAGCGTATCCCCACTTCAAGGCGACGCTAGCACTGACGCCAACCGTCATACATATCGTCCCCAAGATTGCGAAAAGGGCGCTCACGATAACCCTGACATATTGATCAGATGGTTTACCGGAATCGTCGCTTTTGCTGCCGTGCTTCAAGTGGTTACCACCTGTGCTCAGTGGAATGTTATGGATAAACAACTTCTCGCTTCCCGTCGTCCATGGGTCGGTATGAAAATTAACTTGACGGCGGATATGGAAGCTACTGAACAGGGGTACTCCATCAAAATGAAATACACGACCCAAAATCACGGGACCTCGCCCGCCGTTAGTGTTTACATTCATCCGAGACATGGTCTGTGGACTCCAGGAGTTGACGTTGATGGAGCACAAAGGGAATCCTGCGAAATAGGTAAAGATCCGTCTATGAATGCTATTGGCGGACACGATCTCTTTCCCACCCAAAAATACGAGACGCCTTCCGCCTTCGACATTTCTAAATCGGAAATGGAACAAAGTTTCGAGGTTTACCTCCAGGTATTGAGAAAACATTGGGGAAAGACGCTCTTTTTACTGCCATTAATCCATTTATCGTAGGGTGTGTGACCTATCGCTCTACATTCGACAACACAATCCATAGGACACCATACAGCGTTATGCTTGTCTGGATAGATCCCAAGATTATCGGGAATTTCCTGGCGCTCGATACCAGAACTGGCACATTCCCTATTAAGTCTATCTTCGTTAGACCGTCCCCGGGCGTGGTTCGTGCCGACTAAACCAAAGCTCAAGATTAATATGCTTTCTCCCGGGTCTCTTCGACGAAAAACTCGCTAACGCCGCTCCTACAGCGGGTTTTGCTACTTCAGCGCGATCCGGATCGACGGGGTTAAAATATTGGTATATTGGGGACCTTACTGGAGCCCCTTCTGGCGGCCTTGGCCGTATTGGTAAGCGAGCCAAGCGGGACTCGCGCGAAAGGCGAGACGAGTCTGAGAATCGACAATATGCTCGTTGTGCGGTTACGTGTCGCGCAAGTCGCGCCCGTTTATCGTCCCGACGTACCGACGATCCGCTCAACACGATCGTCGCGCCCACCGAGATCCAGGTACGTGTGATATTGGGCCAGTGCTTTCGGCAGGTCTTTCCGATGTAACTCATAGAAGACACCCAAGTTATAGTGCGCTTCAGCATAGCCCGGCTTCAGCGAGACAGCTCGCTCGTAGGACTGTTCCGCCTCTTCAAGCCTGTTCAGACCGGTGTAGATCACACCCAGGTTCATATGCGCTTCGGCATACTCCGGGCGGTACCGCAAGACCTCGAGAAATTCCCGCTCCGCCTCCACAGGCCGGCCTTGGCTCCGATGAATAAACGCCAGGTTATAGTGTGCGTCCACTAACGAGGGCTTCGCCGCGATGGCCTGTCTATACGAATAGGCGGCTTCCATGAGATCGTTGTTCTTCTCAGCCATCCGCCCGGCGAGATACCAGCCATCGGCATACTTGGGATCGAGCTTAACCAGCTGGCCTACCGTCTCTCGCGCCCGGCGACTGTCTCCCTGCCCCTCATACAGCAATGCGAGATTGTACAGGGCTTCACGGTGGCTTGGATGGGCGGCCAACAACGCTTGATAGGTCCGCGTGGCCGCGGCGAAATCACGACGTTGCTCGTACAGCTTGGCTAAGTCGATATACGAATCGGCATGGCGAGGATCGATCTCAATCGCCCGCCGGAGAACCTGCTCCGCTTCGGCCGATTTTCCTTCAATCTGATAGACTTCGGCCAGATCGTTCAAGGCATCGGGATAGGCCGGCTTCAGCTTGAGCGCGTGGGTGAAGGCATCGACAGCCTGAGCCGGCTTCTTTTCTTTGAAATAGATCACGCCGAGCAGATGGTGCGCTTCAGCTGAGGAGGGATTCAACTCGATGGATTTCCTGACGGCCTCGGCTGCCGCGGCAAGATCACCTTTTCGCAGCAGCGCAGCGCTTCGCTCATAATGACGCTGCGCGGCATCCGGTTGCTCAGCCGCCGCCGGGACCGGGACAAGAGGACAAACCACGGCCAGGCACAGGGCGAACAGCACGATGGCACTATGCTGGAGGAGACGATTCACGGTCACCCGACGCCTGTCCTTTCTATACCCGCAACAGTCCGGCAAACTATAGACGGCAGCAACCATGAAATCAACGGCGCACGTACACACGAGAGTTGATCCAGTTCATCTGGTCTATCTGATTTGTCTGGTTGAATCAAACAAACGAGGCAGACAAGATATAAGAGAGACCAACCTCTCCTCGTGCTTCACGCGCCAGGGTTCTACCCCGTTATCACGGACAGTTGAGTGGAGAGTCGTTCCGCCTGCCGCTGCATGTCCAGTCTTCGCTCCTGTCACGGATTGTGGCACCGTTCGATGTAGTCAAAGATATCGGCCCTGGCTTCGGCTCTTGTCCGATAGTTGTGCCGATTCACGCGTTCACGTGTAAGCACTCCGAAGAAGCTTTCGGCGGCGGCGTTGCCGGCGCAGCTGCCCACCGCACTCATGCTGCTCAAAATACAGAAAACATTTTTTGGAGAAAATATTGTGCGTGTTTTAGGGGGACTTACGCATTCCGATTATGTCGGGTGAGATGATTCCTCGAGGCAGAGACACCGTGCAGCAGCCCCCTTCAACATGCAGTCGGTTCTTGAACAGTATGACCTTCAGAAGGGATAGTCCAGCCCCACAAAGAGGTTGGGGCCATCACGGCCGTAAGCGACATCGAGTCGCCCAACAACGTGAGGGCGTGCAAGGATCCTCAAGCCGATCCCCGGATTCACCTGTAGATTCTGGACGTCCCGCGTGCTGAATCCACTCATGACTCGCCCGACATCGAGGAAGGGGGCGACTTCGAGATCAATCAGGTAATCGAATGCCTTCAGCTGTTTGATCGGGATACGTTCGTCAAAATTGAGCAGCAAGGCGGTGTCATCGATGAACCGGCTTTGACCGAACCCGCGAAGGGTTGTTTCCCTTCCCAACGTGGGTCGCTCATAAAATGGAATGCCTCGTGTATGTCCAGTTACGGTGTCGACCAAGAAGCGGGCTACGAAGACCAGTTGGTCATCATAGTGGGGGAGCAGGTGTCGGGCATCGAGGGTGGTTCGTACCCAAGGGTTCGCTCCGCTGTGCTGGAGGTTTTGATTCAACTCAACGGAGAGGTTCACATAGGCCCTCGCGTCGTGATGAGTTGTTTGTCGCGCGTATCCTAGCGAGCAGTGAGTTTATGCCCCACGATGTTTGCGCCCTCCATACCGGAGAGTTGGATAAATTGTGTCAGGGCTTGTGGTAAGGAATTGACGATACCTGCATCGATACGGATGTCGTGGTAATGTTCGGTCCACATGAGCAGCACGTCCTCGTTGACATTAATCCCAGCGGTGAGTTCCACAAGAGCCTCCCGGGAGGTATAGCTCGTTTCGTCACTCTCAGATGTTTGATTGCCAATCCCAAACAAACGGCGAAAAGGGTCCTTGAACCAGTTCGCCCGTCCAGCCAGAATATATCGTCCTCCTCCGGCGCTCACGTTTTTATAGTTCAGGTCAATGTCGCGCTGGATCTTCGTCGAATAGTCTACCGTGGCACTGTACTGCGTCGTATCTGATGGATACCCGTAACAATACAGCCCGAGTGTCTCTCCGACATACCGGTTGTGCGAATAGAACGGGG
>VBOL01000193.1 GCA_005887945.1 Nitrospirota bacterium | reverse complement strand
GCCCATCCATATTAGCTTAGGCCGCTAATGATGCGGCGATAGTCATCCTCGGAGTAGGCTCTGAGAGTCGTGGACCGTACATTGCCGAGCGATCCCAACTTGAGGCCGAAACTCGCTAACTTGTCGTTGTTCGGCATATCAACGATCAGAACAAGATCATACGTTCCCAGCGTCATGTAGAAGGATTTGACCTCGCCACCCAAGTCCTTCGCGAGCTTCTTCACCCCATCCAACCGCTTCGGCGAATCCTTCACATTCTTAATTCCCTGATCCGTCCAGTTGAGCAGCATCACATAGGTCACCATGGCGCCCTCCCTTCATAGACTTGCCAGATTCGCAGTCACTTCAGCATCCAGATGGAGGATGCTGTCTTGGATAACAGTAATTGTATTCGTTCATTGCTAATGTGTCCGACATATCGATTGGCAAGCTCCTTTTACTGCATCTACCCATGGGGTTATTTCGTTTCTAAAGTGTTCGGCATTGCCGGAAGACCCAATCAATTGCTCTACCCAATCCTTAAGGTCCGCAGCGCCGTTCTTTATAGGAGAAAGGGCATTGCGCAAGAAATCAAAACGATCTAGAGGCTTAACAAATTTTGATCCGCGCTCAGCTGCAAATCATCCCGTAATAAGGACCTCTTTTTACCAGGACTCGGCTTAGAGTTGGCATCGAAATATACTCTTCAGAAGCCTTCGCCTTGACTTTAATAAATCGACTATCAAGAAGAACCTGATACTGGACCTCCAGCATCCGCTCACCAAGTTTCCTTGCACAACCTTCGATCAAATTCTTCTGGGCGATCACGAGGGAGTCTGCATACATGTGGACAAATAGATTTGTTTTGTTTTCCTCGAAGGTATTATCAATTTCCGCATGTACTGCACCAACAACCTGCGAAATCCTTTCTATTTGTTCGGGCAATCCACTCTTTTCAACGTGCTTCTCGCTCACATATGAGAAACTGAACGATATAAGTATGGTTTTCCCGAAGTGTCGGACCGCTTCCCTAACTTTTGATCATAACTTCTCTTGGCGGATGATCTGATCGAAGCTCACTGTGCACATCCAGCGAGCACTGTCTTAAGGGGGTGGCTACACGAGCACAGCCTCAATTAGACCATCTGCCACCCCCCTCTCCTCCCCTCCCCACCAAAGCTCCGGAGGTTTTCATTCCCTAGGACGGGTAGCTCGGCCATTCCCTTATTGCGGCCGTCGAGCGAGCACATTCTGATCGTGCGCGCTCCGGGAGCACGGGGAATGGCCGAGCCACCCGTCCACTCTTCTCTCAGCCTTCAGGAGCTAACTTTATTTCCTTCACTTCCCCGAATCCCGACAGCAACTTCGGCAGGGCCTCGCCAGCCCCAACGGCGACAATAGTCAAACGCTCGGGGTTGAAATGTTTCTTCGCCGCCGCCAAGATTTCATCTTTCGTCAATGCGATCACCCGGGCACGCAATTGCTGGAGAAAGTCCTTGGGGAGCCCATCATATTCCAGCTCAATCAACCGGCCCACGATCGCCGACGAACTGGCGAAGGAAAACACAAACGAGTTCACATAGGCCTCTTTCGCTTCTGCCAGCTCTCTGTCCGTCACCAACTCGGTCCGCATCCGCTCCATGTTAGCGACAAACCGAGTGATGACCTCTTGCGTCGACGGCAACTTCGTCTCTGCACGCATCAGCCAGACGCCTTGATCATGCACCCCGGAGTTCAAGCGGCTGCCGACCGAGTAGGCCAAGCCCCGCTTGGTCCGCACGTCGTTGAAGAGACGGCTGCGAAAGGAACTGCCCCCCAGAATGTCGTTCGCGATCGCCAACGCCACATAGTCGGGATCCTGCTCTTTGATCGACAGATGACCGACGCGGAGATGGGTTTGCGAGGTCTCCTTGTTCACGAACCGTACAACGGGCTTCGCCATCGGACTCTGGGGCACGTCGGCAATCGTCAGCACCGGAACCTCGCCTTTTTCCCAATCGCCAAATACTTCGCGCAGCAGAGCCAGCATCGCGGACTTGTCAAAATCTCCCGTCACCCCCAGCATCAAGCCGTTCGGATAAATGGTCTTCCGGTGAAAGGCGACCAGATCGTCTCTGGTGACGCGGGTGATGGACTCGATGCTGCTTTCACGCGCCGTCGGGTGGTCCGCTCCGAACAGGAGCTTCACGAACTCGCGTCCGACGATCGAACCGGGGTTATCTTGCCTGCGGCGAATCCCTTCGATGGCCTGCAGCTTGGCCAATTCAACCCGCGCCGGCTCAAAGGCGGGTGTCCGAATGAGCCCCGCGAGAATCTGGAGCCCCCGCTTCAAGTCCTTGCTGAGCACATCGAGCGACGCGGAACCGGATTGCCGTCCGATCGAGATGCCGACATCCCCGGCGAACTGTTCGAGTTCTTCGTCCACTCGTTCAGCCGACAAACCGCCGCCCCCGCCTGTCCGCATGACAGAACCGGTCAACGAAGCCAGGCCGATCCTCTCTGCCGGATCGAGCCAGCTGCCAGTTCGCATAGTCGCAGTCATACTGATCAAGGGCAACTCATGGTCCTCAATAAGATACACGACCATCCCATTCTCGAGCACCACGCGATCCGGTTCTGGCGGGGTAAACTCAACCGGCTTAAATGTCATCTGCCTGGGATCGCCCAGTGCAAGGTCTCCAGCACAGCCAGCCAGCACCGGGATGGCGACCGCCATGGCTATCGAGCACAGAACGAAACCCCATCGCTTCACGTTTCGCGTTTCACGTTTCACGTCCCTCATCGCGCCACCTCGTGCTGCGGCACCGTCGCGACGTTCTTCTCTCCGGCCTTCTTCACCAACGTGGCCACTGTTCGGTTCGACTTCGTGAAATACTCTGCTGCCACTCGCTGGATATCCGCCGGTGTCACGGCCGCAATTTTGTCCCGGGCCTTTATCGCGTAGCGCCAGTCTCCCGCTACCGTCTGATAAAGTGCTAATTGAGAAGCAAGACCTCCATTGGATCGAAGCGCGCGCACCAAATCGGCATCGAGGTTATTCAGCACTTTCTCAAGCTCCTTGGCGGAGACCGGCTCCGTCTTGAGTCGTTCGAGCTCGGCATATATGGCCGCTTCGACTTCTGCCGTCGTATGAGGCGCAAGCGGTGTGGCGTTGAGCGCAAATAGGTTCGGAGCACGGACCCCCGGATAGTTCGAATCGGTGTCCACCGAGGCGGCGATCCGTTTCTCACGAACCAGATTCGCATAGAGCCGGGAAGTGAGTCCGTCGGTTAACACCGCGTCGATCACGTCGAAAACATAGTCATCGGAATGGCCCAACCCCGGCTTGTGAAAGCCGATAGCCAGCGACGGTTCAGCATCGAACTCCACCTCCACGCGGCGCTCCCCTCGTTGAGGCGGCTCAACGGTGACGATCGGAGGCTCCGGAGGCGTGGCCGGGATCTTGCCGAACGTCTCCTCGATCAAGGTCATGACGTCCTTCGGATTAATATCGCCCACGATGGCAATCGTCGCATTGCCGGGACCGTAATAGGCTTTGAAGAAGGCTTCGGTGTCGGCCGGTGTGAGCGACAGGATGTCCGACTCCCAACCGATCGTCGGAATACCATACGGATGTGCGCGGAAGGCAGCCGAGGTGAAGGTTTCAAACAACAGCCCGCTGGGGCTGTCGTCATTCCGCATCCGCCGCTCCTCCATGACTACTCCGCGTTCTTTGTAGAATTCGCGGAGGACCGGATGCGCCATTCGATCGGCTTCGAGCGCAGCCCACAGCGGCAGACGATTTGCCGGGAGGCTGATCATATAGCGAGTCAGGTCCTTGCCGGTCGCTGCATTGAGCCCGACTCCCCCGTGGCGTTGGTAGAGTAAGGCCATCTCATTGCCCGCCACGAACTGTCCCGCCTTTTCTTGTAGTTCCGTAAATCGTTTCTGCAGCCCCTCGATGGCTGCCCGATCCTCTGGGCTGGCCGGTCTCTCCTGACTCTTCCGCGCGAGCACTCGTTGCCGCTGCTCCAGCTCGGTTCCCACTCGATACCACTCTTCGAGAATGGGGCGTTCTTTCTCGTAATTCTTCGTCCCGACCGTCCTCGTGCCCTTGAACGCCATATGTTCGTAGAGATGCGCCAGGCCGGTTTTCCCCGCCTGTTCGTTTACTCCCCCGACCCCGAAGGTCATGTTGAGGGAGACCACTGGCGTCTGATGCCGTTCGACCATGAGCACTGTCAACCCGTTCGCCAGTTTCTGTTCCACCACACGATCCGCCAGCCCGAACGATGCCGCAAAGAGCAGGCCGAGGTCGAAACTGAGGCTGGCGGCGAGAACGAAGAGAAACGTCGTGAACCGTGAAATGTGAAACGTGGCGAGGATTGAAAACCCTCTGTTAATGAACAAATCCCGATTACTCACAGCAGTCCTCCGTGGCTGACTTCGCTTCACGAGCGACGCTTGAGTCGTCATATGAATAGCTCCATTAGTTGTTCCGGCCGTTCGATAAACCAGTCCGGACGGCAGGCCTCCATCTTGGTACGATTCCCCATGCCATACCCGACAGCACAGACACGAATCCCTGCGTTATGCCCGCCATTGATATCGTTGGTGCTGTCTCCGACGAGCACGGTCCGCTCCTTCGGCACCTTTAACTGCTCCATCACGTGCAACAACATGCCGGGATCCGGCTTCAATCCGAACCCGTTGTCTCCGCCGACGACACAATGGAAATGATGCGCCCCCAGCCCTTGGAGAATCACGTTTGTGTACTCGCTCGACTTGTTGGTGGCCACAGCCTTCCGCTTGCCTGCGAAATGCGTCAGCATCTCTCCAACGCCGGGATAGAACGTCGTGCGATCGAGGCAATGGGCCAAGTACTGGCCCCTGAACACCCGCAACGCCTCGTCGAAGGAGCCCCGACTGCCCTCACCGACCGACAAGCGCAACAATTGTTTCACCCCATCCCCCACAAACCCAAAGATTTCCTCAATTGGCCGCTGCGGCAGCCCCAGCTCGGCCAACGTCAAATTCACCGACGCGGCAATGTCCCATTTGGACTCGATGAGCGTCCCATCTAGATCGAAGATCAACAGCTCGACCGAGGTCTTGCCCATCATTATTTTGCCTTCCGTAACTCAACCTGCAATGTCCCCAGACGGTCTCGCTTCGCCGGGTCGGTTTCCTTCACCCAGGCTTCGCGCACGAGATTCACCATCCGCTTCTGTCCCACGTGAGGGGGAAGCATCGGCTCGACAATCCTCCATCGATTCTTGACGACTTTCACGCGAAACCGAACCTCTTCTGTCCCAGCCTCCTGGACGAAACCGGCGGTTTCCAGATACACCGAGCCTATGACCTGAAAGGTGACCGGAATCACGACTTCCAGCCTATCGATCACCTCCCATTGGCGATACTGCTCCGCTACCACAAAGCCTCGCGTCACGACGACATGCCCCCACGTCGGCTCCTCATTCCAACTCGTGTAGGACGCGACCGTCTCGAGCGACATGGCATCGAGCCGCGCCCCCTTATAATCGAGCGCCAGATATCGTTTTACCACGTCAGAAGGTGAGTGCTGGAGGGATCCGGTCTGCGCGAGCCCATCTCCGGCTGACAACACCAGGGCAAGCAACTGACACAGAATAAACACTGACCGCCCCACAACGTTGGGTGTCATCGTGTGCGCTTTTCTTCCATTCTATACTCCTCCTGGGGGAACTTAGTAAGCCTCCCTTGCGTGCGTCCGGCAATGGAGCTCTCAGTCCGCAGGCGCTGTGCGGGCACAGGGCCCGCTCAGCCGTTCCAGCTCACCCGACTTTGTGTAACTTCATCAAATTGGTCTGCCCGGGCTGACCAATCCTGGTCCCCGACAGAATCACGATCCGCTGTCCTGTTGTCGCCAGTCCTTCGGTCTTCAGGCAGCGTTCCGCTTCATCGATCCGCTCATCAGTTTGAGCGATCTGCCGCATCGTGTGAGGGATCACACCCCAGTACAGCGCCATCCGCTGCCGTACAGCCTCAAATGGAGTCAATGAAATAATTGACGCGTCGGGTCGCTGCTTCGATAGCAAGCGCGCCGTCGTACCCTGTTCGCTAAATGCCACGATGACGCTCGCCCCGATGGCTGAGGCTGCCGAAGAGGCCGAATGGCAAATGGCCTCCGGGAAGGAGCCTTCCCCTTGTGGCGTGTCGGACGAGCGCATACACGACGATCGAGTCCCTTCTTCTGCGGCTCGGACGATTCGGTCCATGACACGGACAGTTTCAACCGGGTGCTGTCCGATCGCCGTTTCTGCGGACAGCATAACGGCATCAGTCCCATCGAGCACGGCATTAGCCACATCCGACGCTTCGGCCCTTGTCGGGCGTGTGTGGTGCGTCATAGACTCTAACATCTGAGTGGCCGTGATCACGAGGCGGCGGCGGCGGTTGGCTTCGGCGATGATGCGCTTCTGTAAGAGCGGGACCGCCTCCGGCCCCATCTCCACTCCCAGATCGCCCCGCGCAACCATCACGCCGTCCGCCTGATCAAGAATCGCGTCCAAGTACTCAACCGCTTCCGGCCTTTCGATCTTCGCAATAATTGGCACGTCGCCGCCCCATTCGGCCACTAACTTCCTTGCGGCCACCACGTCATCAGGACCTCTGACAAACGAGAGGGCCACATAGTCCACCCCCTGCGTGATGCCGAGCCGGAGATCGTCCCGATCTTTGTCTGTCAGAGCGGGATCGCTGATGCGAGTATCCGGCAGGTTCATTCCCTTGTGCGAGGTGAGTCGTCCCCCGGTCACGACTCCGCATTCGACGGCGCTGCCGATAATCCGATCAGCAATCAGCTCTATTAACCCGTCGTCAATCAGGATGCGGGCGCCTGGCTGGATATCCCGCACCAGGTATTGATACGTCACGGGGATCTCACGCATCCCGGATGGAGCGATAGACTGTGCCCCGAGTTGACCGCCAGACAGGAGTAGAGTCGTCACGAGCCTCACAGTCTGGCCGGCAACTAAATCGAGCCCGCCCTGATCGACTTCTCCAACACGGATCCTCGGTCCTTGCAGGTCCTGGATGATCGCTACCGCCACACGCCGACGATCCGCTGCTTCGCGAATGGCCTTGATCGCACGCGCATGCGATGCGTGAGTCCCATGAGAAAAGTTGAGTCGCGCCGCGTCCATGCCACTTTCAATTAACTGATCCAGCACGGTGGGCGAATCGCTGGCGGGGCCAATGGTGCACACGATTTTGGCTTTACGCATAAACAATGCTGTCACTGGTCATTGGTCAATCGGGATGTGCGCCGCACGAGACAGGCGGGATGAGCGAAGGTTCGAGGTCCGAAGTTCGGGGTTTTCGGAACTTCGAACCCCGAACGTCGAACTTCGGATCGCGCCTTTCGCGCGCGTCCCGCTTTTCCCG
>VBOL01000192.1 GCA_005887945.1 Nitrospirota bacterium | reverse complement strand
TCCCGGCTTATCTGCAACAGTTGACGATGGAGAGCAACGGCAAACACGTCACGCTCGATGGGAATAAAGCTGCCTATGAGACCGGCCCCATCTACTGGGGCGAACCAGGCACAAACGGTCAGCACTCATTCTACCAATTGATTCATCAGGGGACGAGACTCGTTCCATGCGACTTCATCGCGTTCCACAAGACGCTCAACCCTCTCGGCCGCCACCACGACATGCTTCTGGGGAACGTCTTCGCCCAGACCGAGGCCCTGGCCTTCGGCAAGACGCCTGAGCAAGTCAAGGTCGAGGGGACGCCGGACTGGCTCATCCCCCACCGCGTCTTCGAAGGCAATCGCCCGTCGAACACAATCCTCGCCGAACGGCTCACACCGAACACGCTCGGCAAGCTCGTCGCCCTCTATGAGCACTCTGTCTTCACGCAGGGCACGATCTGGAGCATCGATTCGTTCGACCAGTGGGGCGTCGAATTGGGCAAAGTGTTGGCCCAGCGCATCATCGCGGAACTCGAGAGCAAAGCAGAGCCCACGCTCAAGCTGAAGGAGGCGTTATGAAAACGCTCGGCTTCGACGAACAACAACAGAAAATGAAGACACATCCCGGTTTCATTGCGGCGCTGGATCAAAGCGGTGGCAGCACGCCCAACGCGCTGCGTCTTTACGGAATCAAAGAAGGTGCGTGGTCCAACGAGGATGAGATGTTTGCGATCGTGCATCAGATGCGCACGCGCATCATTACCAACCCCAGCTTCACCGGCAAGCGGATTATCGCCGCCATCCTGTTCGAGAACACCATGGACAGGGACATCGAGAGGCGGCCTACCGCGGACTATCTTTGGAACGTAAAACGGGTTGTGCCTTTTCTGAAAGTGGATAAGGGCCTTACAGCTGAGAAGGACGGGGTCCAGTTGATGAGGCCCATGCCCTGGCTTGCTGCGCTGCTCGACAAAGCCAAAGCGAAAGGCATCTTCGGAACCAAGATGCGCTCGTTCATCAGGCAAGCCAATGCAGCCAGCATCAAGGACATTGTGAGTCAGCAGTTCGAAGTAGCTGGGCAGATCATTGCCGCTGGCCTCTTGCCGATCATCGAGCCGGAAGTTGACATTTACTGCCCGGAAAGCTCACGCTACCGGAGCAAGACGACTTCTACGCCGATTGCATCAGACATTCCAATGTCTTGAGGGTGGTTGCGCTGTCGGGCGGTTATGCGCGGGAAGAAGCCATTGACCGCCTGCGCAGGAATCACGGCATTGTGGCGAGCTTTTCGCGGGCGTTACTAGAAGGGCTGTCGGCCCAGCAATCCGATGCTGAGTTCAACGCCCTGCTGGATGGATCCATTCAGAGAATCTTTGAGGCGTCCAACACCTAAGCAGGCCATGATCGGAGAATCGCATAGGAATTGGATGACGGGGTCAGACCACGCTAACGGTCCGAGAATTGTGACCAAGAGGGATTTGGGATATGGACAAGGGTATCGTTAAACTTGCCCCTTCCATCCTCTCGGCTGACTTCACCCGTCTGGGCCAGCAGGTGGCTGACGCGGAAAGGGCGGGAGCCGATCGGATTCACATTGACGTGATGGATGGGCACTTCGTGCCCAATCTTTCGATGGGAGCACCGATCGTCCAATCACTCCGTCGGGTGACGCGCCTGCCTCTAGAGATTCACCTGATGATCTCGGACCCGGATTTTTTCTTAGACGAGTTCGTCGAGGCCGGCTCGGATTCCTTCCTCGTTCACTGGGAAGGTAACGCCAATTTGCACCGCACAGTACAACGCATCAAGGCACTGGGTAAACGTGCAGGAGTGGTCATCAACCCGGCGACCCCGGCCGCAGTGCTGGAGGAAATCCTGCCAGACGTCGAGCAGGTTTTGGTCATGACGGTTAACCCTGGTTTTGGGCATCAGCATTTCCTCCCCACGACCCTGCCAAAGATCCGGCGTGTCCGTCAGATGATCGACCAAATGAAGTCAGGGTGTGATGTGGAGGTGGACGGAGGCATCGATGCAGACACTGCTTCGTTGGCGGTTGCCGCGGGAGCGAACATTCTAGTGGCCGGAACAGCGATTTTTGGTCAGAGCGAAGGGGTGACCGCAGCCATGACACGGCTGCGAGCCGCCATCAAACCAAGTAATGAACTGACCTCAACGGGTCTAGCACGCTGTTTTGAAAGGAGGTACCTATGCAGCTTGGAATGATTGGTCTGGGA
>VBOL01000191.1 GCA_005887945.1 Nitrospirota bacterium | reverse complement strand
CCTGCAGGGCTCATGGCCAATGGATCACGACGGGATGACACCTGTTTGACTGTTGCGTCGATCATTCCACTCCTCTAAACTCCTGCCGCATGTAGCGTAATGACGGCTGCTCTTCTTTCAGGACTACATGACACATCATCATTCGATGGGTACTCAGCCGCTATGAAGATTGCGCTTGATGCCATGGGCTGTGATCATGGACCAGCCTCGGCCATTGAGGGGGCTCTCCAAGCCGCCCAGGAATGTGATGTCGAGGTGCTGTTGGTCGGTGACGAAGCCATTCTCGCCGCCGAATGTCGCCGTCTGGGATGCACGGACTCTCGCCTGTCTATTCGGCATGCCTCGCAGGTCGTCGAGATGCACGAGTCGCCGGCTACCGTAGCCCGCAAGAAGCGGGATTCCTCTATCTGGGTTGCCACTGAGTTAGTCAAGAGTGGCGAAGCGAGTGCCGTGGTCAGTCCCGGGAATACCGGCGCCAGCATGGTGGCGTCATTCTTTGTGCTCGGGCTGACGAAGGGTGTCGAGCGTCCGGCGATCGCTACAAGCCTGCCCACTCTGACCGGTACGGCGATCATGTTGGATGTGGGAGCTAATGTGGACTGTACGGCTCAGCATCTGGCCCAATTCGCCATCATGGGGAATGAGTATGGCAAATATCTCTTTAGCAAGCCCAACCCACGTGTCGGGCTGTTGAGTATCGGGGAAGAAGACAGCAAAGGGAATGAGGTTACGAAAGAGGCATTCAAGCTCCTCAAAGCCAGTCCGCTCAACTTCATCGGCAATATCGAGGGCCGCGAGGTGTACAGCGGGAACGCTGATGTGGTGGTGTGCGATGGCTTCATCGGGAACGTCGCGCTGAAGATCTCCGAGGGAGTGGCCGATACGATCAAGAAATTGTTGCTCAAGGAAATCTCAGGATCCTTCTTCGGCCGCTTGGCCTATCCGCTCATTGCCAAGCCACTGCGTAACTTAAAGAAGAGAATCGATTATGCGGAATTCGGCGGGGCGCCACTCCTGGGGGTCAACGGTATCACCATGATCTGTCATGGCCGTTCGTCTGCCAAGGCGATCAAGAATGCGATCCGCCGGGCGAAGGGATTGGCAGAGAGTCGTGTCGATGAGTTGATTCAGCGCGATATTCAAGAGAGTTTCCCGCAAGCCAAGCCCACCGAGGATTTGCAGGCATGAGGGCTCGCATTGCAGGGACTGGATCGTATGTACCGGCCAAGGTGCTGACCAATGCCGATCTCGAACGGTTGGTGGCCACTTCGGATGCATGGATTGTCGAACGGACCGGTATCCGCGAACGACATGTGGCCGGTCCCGGTGAAGCCTGTTCTGATCTGGCGGTGAAGGCGGCGGAGCGGGCCCTGGCGGCCGCAGGGGTGAGTGCGGCCGATCTTGACATGATTCTGTTGGCCACCTGCACCGGTGATTATCCGATTCCTGCCACCGCCTGTCTGATTCAACATCAGCTGGGGGCGACGCGTGCGGCGGCTTGTGATTTGTCGGCCGCCTGTTGCGGGTTCGTCTACGCGTTATCGGTGGCGGATGCCTATGTGAGAACCGGCATGCGCCATGTGTTGATCGTCGGGTCGGAAGTGATGTCGGCGATTACCGACTGGACCGATCGCAACACCTGTATTCTGTTCGGCGATGGGGCAGGAGCGGCAGTGATCAGCGCCAGTGAGAACGACCGCGGCATCCTGTCTACGCATCTTCGTTCTGATGGCGCCCTCTGCGATTTGATTGCGGTGCCAGGGGGAGGGTCACGTCTGCCGCCCTCTGAAAAGGTCGTGGTCGAACGGATGCAGTACATCAGGATGAAGGGGAACGAGACCTTTAAGGTGGCGGTTCGGACTTTGGAAGAAGTCGCGCGGGAAACCTTGGCTGCGAGTCATCTCCGTGTTGAGGATCTCGACTTCTATGTGCCGCACCAAGCGAATGGACGCATTCTTAAGGCGGTGGCCGAGCGTCTCGGGCTCCCGCCGGAGAAAGTGATGCTGAATCTTGATCGGTATGGGAATACGTCAGCAGCCTCAATTCCCATCGCCTTGGATGAAGCCGTGCGCCAGGGGCGAATCAAAGAAGGGGGCTTGGTGATGTTAGGGGCCTTCGGCGCCGGATTGACTTGGGCGTCCGCTCTCATTCGATGGTGATGCGACGGATTGAAGCAGGCCTCTAGCCCCGTGCCACTCAGCTTTCCGCCGAACAACTTTTCCCGTTGACATTCAAAGGAAATTCGACGATATCTAACCCACTGGGACGGTGCGGTGCGCCCGTGCCAGCTTCGAGTACCACCATATGAGAGCAACCAGTAGCCTCGTGCTATCACTCCGGTAGTATGGCGACTCTCCAATCAACCAGATCATCCAGTATTGGGTTGGTTTTTCCAGGCCAAGGGTCTCAGTCAGTCGGGATGGGAAGAGCATTGGTGGAGGCCTATCCAAGCATCATGAGTCTCTACGAAGAGGCCTCGTCGGTGCTGGGATATGACATTGCCGCACTGTGTTTTGAGGGACCAACTGAACGATTGAACCTCACGGAATATACACAGCCGGCATTGTTGGTGAGCAGCATCGCCGCGCTCCATGTGTTCAAGCCATTGGGCATCACGCCGGTCGCGGTGGCCGGTCATAGCCTGGGTGAATACTCGGCTCTTGTCGCCGCTGGGGGAGTGGCATATCGTGAGGCAGTGTCGATCGTGCAGAAGCGAGGTCGCTATATGACCGAAGCGGTTCCGCCAGGGACTGGGCTCGTCGCCGCGCTTCTTGGCCTCAGGGCAGACATGGTGAAAGAGGTGTGTCGGGACGCCTCCTCTGTGGGAGTTGTGGCCGCGGCGAACTTCAATTCGCCTGGTCAGGTTGTCATTGCTGGGGAAAAGGCTGCCGTGGAACGGGCCATTGAGCTGGCGAAAGCCAAAGGATGTAAGAAGGCGATTCCCCTTCCCGTGAGTGTGCCGGTGCATACCCCCCTGATGCAGAAGGCGGCCGATCGACTCGCCGGAGATTTGGCGGCGATCACATGGTCCGATCTCAAGATGCCATTGATTAACAATGCCGAAGCCTGGGCTCTCACGAAGGCGAGCGACATCCAGGCGTCGCTGGTACGGCAACTTCCTTCCTCTGTGCTCTGGGAAGATTCGGTGAAGGCCATGGCTGCGATGGGTGTGACGACGTTCGTCGAGGTTGGGCCGGGAACGGTGTTGAGCGGCTTGATCAAACGGATTCTGCCGGACGCGGTGACCCTGAATGTCAATGATCCTAATTCGTTTGAGGCGACCCGGGCTGCGTTCAGTGCGTGAAGGGATGTGAGGAGCGCGCGAATGTCACTCCATGGTAAGGTTGCGATTGTCACAGGGGCGGCGCAAGGGATCGGCCGGGCGATAGCCGAGTCATTGGCTCAAGCCGGGGCTGATATTGTGGTCGCCGATCTTGATCCAAGCCGGTCGAAGGACACGATTGCGGCGGTGGAGCAATTGGGGCGCAAGGCTTTGAATGTCAAAGTCAATGTGGCGGACGTCGCTGACACCAAAGCTATGGTCGACCAGGTGCTCAAGGAATGGGGGAAGGTCGATATTCTGGTGAACAATGCCGGGATTACGCGTGACGGGCTGTTGTTGCGGATGAAAGAAGAAGACTGGAATTTAGTGCTGCAAGTCAATTTGAACGGGACGTTCAATTGCATAAAGGCGGTCTTGCTCCCGATGACCAAGCAGCGGTATGGTCGTATAGTCAACATCGCGTCGATCGTCGGGGTAATGGGTAATGTGGGCCAGGCCAATTATGCGGCATCGAAGGCGGCAGTGATCGGGTTGACGAAGACGGTCGCACGGGAATATGCGAGCCGCTCAATCACGGTGAATGCGGTTGCGCCTGGATTTATCGATACTGCCATGACGCAGGGATTATCGACGGAGGTGAAGGACACGCTCCAGAAGCAAATCCCATTGGGACGGTTGGGTACACCGGCCGATATTGCGGCGGCGGTGCGTTTTCTCGTGTCGGACGAAGCAGCCTACATCACCGGGCACGTGTTGCACGTAAATGGTGGGATGTTGATGCCCTGAGACTGTGCGGACAGGATATTATAAGATGCTGCGGCGGCAGGCTCGCAGCGACAAGGAGGGTCTAGGATGGGGAAGGAGGCGGGAAAATCAATGGCTACTGTGGATGAACGGGTGAAAAAAATTATCGGAGAGCAACTCGGAGTCGAAGAGGATGAGGTCACGCCCGAAGCCAGCTTCGTGGAAGATCTCGGTGCCGACTCGCTCGATACGGTTGAGTTGGTGATGGCCCTCGAAGAAGAATTCGGTATCGAGATTCCCGACGAAGACGCGGAGAAGATTCTGACGGTCGGGAAAGCGCTGGACTACATTAAGGAAAAGGCCTAGCGGTCGTAGGACGTGATGAGCCCTCGTTCGACTAGGCGGATTGTGGTGACCGGTCTGGGGCTGATCACGCCTCTGGGAACGGGTGTCGAAAAAACCTGGAAGGCCATCTGTGCCGGTGAGTCCGGCATCGGTCGAATCACGAAATTCGATCCTGCGACTTATGATGCCCAAATTGCCGGTGAAGTAAATGACTTCGATCCAGCCGAGTTCATTGAGAAAAAAGAAATCAAAAAGATGGATACGTTCATCCACTATGCCGTGGCTGCTGCCCAGCTGGCGGTGGATGATGCAGGGTTTACCGTGGCGCCGGAAGAGGCCACGAAAGTCGGTGTGTATATCGGATCGGGCATCGGGGGGCTTGGGTCGATCGAGCACTACCACAAGATTCTGCAGGAAAAAGGTCCCGGGCGTGTCTCGCCATTTTTCATTCCGATGACCATCATCAACCTTGCTTCCGGGCAGGTGGCGATCAGACTGGGCGCCAAGGGGCCGAACTCCTGTGCGGTGACGGCTTGTGCGACGGGCAATCACTGTATCGGCGACGCGTACCGGCTGATACAGGCGAGCGATGCCGATGTCATGATCGCGGGCGGGGCGGAAGCCGCCATTACGCCATTGGGGGTTGCGGGGTTTGCGGCGTCGAAAGCCCTGTCGTTTCGCAACGATGACCCGAGAAAAGCGAGCCGGCCGTTCGACAAGGACCGCGACGGGTTCGTGCTCGGCGAAGGCGCTGGAGTCGTGGTCTTGGAGGAACTGGAACATGCGCGTCGGCGTGGCGTTCGGATCTATGCCGAAGTGATCGGCTACGGCATGAACAGCGACGCCTACCATATCACTGCCCCGTCCGAAGAGGGAGAAGGCGCAGTCCGGTGCATGGAGCTGGCGCTCAAGGATGCCGGTATCGGCAAGGACCAGGTCGGGTACATCAACGCGCATGGTACGTCGACGATGGCGGATGCGACTGAGACCAAGGCCATCAAGCAGGTGTTCGGTGAGCGGGCCTACCACATCCCGGTGAGTTCGACCAAGTCGATGACTGGCCACTTACTCGGGGCAGCAGGTGGGATTGAAGCGGTGTTTAGTGTTCTGGCGCTTCACCACGGGATACTTCCTCCGACGATCAACCTGGATTATCCGGATCCTGCCTGCGATCTGGACTATATTCCGCACAGGGCCAGACCGGCTACGGTTACGGTGGCGCTGTCGAATTCTTTTGGATTCGGTGGGGTCAATGCCTGCCTGCTCTTTAGAAAGCCCGAGGCCTAATAGACCTGTGCAAGGGATGTACTCGCCACTATGACTTCGGCTTCTTCCGTCGACTCGCTCCAATCCTCGTTGGGCTATCGATTCAAGGCCCTGGCCTTGCTCGAGGAAGCCTTGACTCACTCCTCTCTCGTCAACGAACAGAGGACGGCTTTGCCTCAACATAACGAGCGGCTCGAATTTCTTGGCGATGCTGTGTTGTCGCTTGTAATAAGTGAGTATCTGGCCTCCGCATTGCCGCAGTCTTCAGAGGGGACCCTCTCGAAGCTGAAGGCACAGGTGGTGAGTGAGGCATCGTTGGCGCAGGTAGCCCGCCGGCTCGGACTGGGGGAGCACCTCAAGCTCGGGCGCGGGGAGGACCGTTCGAAGGGGCGTGAAAAAGACTCGTTGTTGGCTGATGCGCTGGAGGCGGTGCTTGCGGCTGTTCATCTTGACGGAGGATTCGAGGCAAGCCGCACGGTGACGCGGCACATTTTCGCAGAGGAACTCACGCATATTGCCGCGCAACAGGAGCAACCTGGAGCGGGCGACTACAAGACCCAGTTTCAGGAGTGGTGTCAAAAGCGGCATGATACATTGCCCCGCTATGTGACCGTTCGAGAAACAGGGCCCGACCACCAGAAGGTATTCGAGGTGGAGCTGTCCATTCAGGGTGAGGTCGTGGGCATGGGGTCCGGGCGAAGCAAGAAGGAAGCAGAACAACAGGCGGCGAAGCAGGCCCTCCGACAGCTAGGGACCTGATCCGGTCGCCAAGGTAGGATGACTTCGCAACCAGATCAGTTATTATTCCAGGGAGGCTGATGATGCAGAGACGAATCATAGTGCAAATGGTGGCAGTGACGCTCGTGCTCGGTGGGAATCTGTTGCTGGGTATGGGTGCCCTTTTTGCAGCTGACAAGTCTCCAGCGGGGAAAGCAGAAGAGGCGAAAGGTCCCAAGGCCATTATCAAAACAAAGTTTGGCGACATGGACATCGTCCTCTTCCCTGAGAAGGCCCCCAAGCATGTTGAAAATTTCATCGCGTTGGCGAAATCCGGCTTCTATAACGGCACGATCTTTCATCGGGTGATTCCAGGGTTCATGATCCAGGGCGGCGATCCCAACACCAAAGATCTGAATAAGCCGGAGACCTACGGCCAGGGGGGGCCGAGCCAGCGACTCAAGGCTGAGTTCAACGACATTCCTCACAGGCGAGGGATTCTCTCCATGGCACGCACGAGCGATCCCAACAGTGCCGGTTCACAGTTCTTCATTGTCGTCAAGGATTCGAACTTTCTCGATGGGCAATATACGGTCTTTGGCGAGGTGGTGAAGGGGATGGAGGTGGTGGACAAGATTGTCAACTTGCCGAAGAACAGCCGCGACCTTCCGACGGAACGAGCGGAGATGACGGTCGTGGTGGTCGAGTAAACGATGCAGGGTTGGTGGGCTATGACGCGTGACTCTGCTGCCATGAGAAGCCTCCTGCTGTGCGGAGTGCTGTTGGTGATCGGTCTCCTCACGGGTTGTGGAGGGAAGGCCGACGTGAAACCGGTTGCTCCTCCGCCAATCCCTGGTCCGAAAGCCATTATCAAGACTAAGTTCGGAGACATACATATCAAGTTGTATCCGGATGTGGCCCCGAATCATGTTGAAAACTTTATCAAGCTGGCCAAGTCCGGCTTTTACGATGGGACGATCTTCCACCGAGTTATTCCCGGTTTTATGATCCAGGGTGGTGATCCCAATACCAAAAACTCGCTGCGCAAGGACACCTATGGGCAGGGTGGGCCCAAGGATGAGAAGGGCAATCCCATCTTGCTCAAGGCGGAGTTCAGCGATATTCCTCACAAGCGCGGCATTGTGTCGATGGCGCGAGCGAACGAGCCTGACACCGCGGGGTCGCAGTTTTTCGTTGTCGTCGAGCAGTCCCCCTTCCTCGATGGAAAATACACGGTGTTTGGCGAGGTGACCAAAGGCCTTGGCGTCGCCGATAGGATCGTGAGCGTACCAAAAAACGATCACGACTTGCCGAACGAGCGGATTGAAATGACGGTGACGATTATCGAATAGCAGCGCGGTCTCACGGACTCTAGTGCTTCCAGCGCGCGCGCAGTAAGAATATGTTCACTTGATGTGCGCAGTTGTAGTCCATAAGACTGCGCTGCTTGAGGCGTGTGGAGGGATAACGCTATTTGATTTTTTCGATGAATGTACGGAGCCGGACTCGCTCGGACGGAAAAAACAGAATGAAGTTCAGGCCAAATGCACGGCCTGAGACCCAACGTACTGAGGCTCGTTCGACTTTCACTGGTGGTGACTGGTCGGGAAGCTGAAGTATGACCTGAACGTCGAGTCCTTCCGCCATATTGATGTCGGACTCGGCTCGACAGCCGGACGTCGAGATGTTTGTGATCGTGGCGTCGCCTTCGACCTCACCGGAAGAAAATCCCAGGGTGCAGTGTAACTCCACCCGGCGTGCTTTTCTGATCTTTCGTTCTTTCTCCACGCTCATGGTGTGGGGTCAACCGTCCTCGGGAGTGGTTCCCAGTCAGTGGTGGTGACAGCTTGGTCCGTGGGTATGGGGCTCAGGCGCCGGGGGCGGCATGAACTGCTGCCCTGGCAAGATGATGTGGCCCAGTTCACGTTGCTTGGTCAGATGTTCCGCAATTTCCGGATGGTAGGCTCGCACATAGCCGATAAGCCCACCGAGGAACCGTTGTGACTGAAAGCCCGTACCGGAAAATCGTGAGACGCAGGCAATCGCACGGTCCAATATCTCTGGTGCGGAGGACATATCGGCGATCTGCTGAGGGTTCTGCTTCTTGAACGTGTCGTACTCCTTCTTCAAATGTTCCGCGAAGACCGGCGTCGGTGCGGCAGGCACATGGAGGGGGCTGAGCGTTCGTCGCAAGGCCTGCAGGGCCGCCACGATTTCCGCATCTTGTCCGTCGCGGCGTCCCTGGAAGTAACCAAAGATCACCACTTCGACGAGATTGAACAGGGCCACGGCCTTCTCGCCGCCTAGCTCCGCCAGCTCGCGATAGAAGTCGCGGCGCACCGGCATGAATTGTTCCGCAAGCCGTTTCTGCTGATACTCACTCCCGGATTCGAGATAGACGCAGTCAGCGGGGCATGGGATCCGCACAATTCGGTGTTCGCCGCAACACTGGCTGCAGATCAATCCCGCCATGGCTGGGCAAGGCCGCTTGCCTTTCCGTTGTGTGCAATAGGCGCATTGGCTCATTTTTTTGCGGGCCCTTCCGGTGCCGGCTTCGGTGGTGGGGGGATGAAGCCGTAGTCCGCCAACGTTCGCTTTTCTTGCTTGGGCTTCCCACCGCTGGGGGTTTCAAGCCCGTTCATCTCGGCCGCATGGGCTAATTCAAACGGTACAAGGATGAGGTTGTTTGTACGGTCGATACTCAGATCTCCCGGTGATGGTAAGAATTCCGCGATGACCTGAAACTGCTTATCCCAGCTCATGCGCCAGACTTTTCCCGTCGTGAAATCCGACACGTACATATTGCCCCACCGGTCGAAATCTACCCCGCGGAGATTCTGAAAGCGGCTGGAAAAGAATCCGTTGGAGAAGAGCTCCGTCACCACGCCTTCCGGCGAGACCTCGGAAATCTTGCCCTTATCCCAGCTCACCGCAATGATCTGGCCGGACTTGGGATGGACGACAAGGCCTGAGGGGCCGGCCAGGGCGCGGTCCGTGACCAGCACGGAAAACGTCTGGGTGGCCAGATCGACGCGGTAGATCGTGTTGGCCTTCTGATCGGAGCAATACAAGCGGCCCTTGCCATCGAAGGTCACGTCGCTCAACGAGGCCTGTGGCAGCTCAGACTGTGAGGTAACAGGCGATCGGATGGTGAGCGTCAGGACTGGCTTACCAGTGGTCGTGTCAAAACCCCGTAAGGTATCGAGATCGGCCACGTAGAGCACATGTTCCACCACGGCCATGCCTTTGGGAGCATGGAGGGTGACGTCGCCCTTCCCGCCTTGGATGAATTTCAGATTGAGGAGTTTGCCATTGGGATCGAGTTTGGTGATGAATCCGTTGTTATCGGCGGTCTCCGCCTCGCCGTTGACGCTCGAGATGTAATAGCCCTTCTCGAGTGGATCATGTACAAAGCTATAGGGAGATTGCAGTTCCGTTACGGTGATCTGGGCGCCGAGTGGGCTGACGATCACAACGGGTATGATCCAGATAAGCCAGGCCGCTGGATGGCTGATGACGCGTGTCAGAAGGGACATCACGGAGGAGGTTCTGATCACAAGGTAGATGGCTGTTGATCGTGGTTGATGAATGCATCGTAGCTGTCAGGCGAATAGCCTGTCAAGAAACGGACGTGAAACGTAAAAGGTGAAGCGTGAGGGGTATGGAGAGCAGCGATCGATCGCATGATGCTCCCGTCTCTCGCTTCACCCCGCACGTTTCACGCCTGACGCCTCACGGGTTGGCGGGTCGTTGACTTGCGTAAAAATGCCCTGCTATGGTGCGTTGCTTTTTTCTGACCGTTTTTCTCAAGGAGGAGGAACCAGTGGCGGCACTATTGATTGACGGCAAAGCATTGGCATTACAAGTACGTGAGCGGTTAGCAACCGAATCAGCGGCAGTCTTGGCTAAGACCGGGATGAAGCCCGGTCTGGCGACAATTTTGGTGGGTGACGATCCAGCCTCGCATCTCTATGTGAAGAGCAAACAGAAAGCCTGTGATGCGGCAGGTATCTTTATCGACGACCACAAGTTGCCGGCGAGCACGACCCAAGCAGAGTTGTTGGCCTTGATCGAGAAACAAAATGCCGATCCCAAGATCCACGGGATTTTGGTTCAGTTGCCGCTCCCGAAGCATGTCGACAGCAAGGTCGTTCTCGAAGCGGTGTCGCCCGACAAGGACGCAGACGGGTTTCATCCGTACAATTTCGGTCGACTCGTTGAGGGGCATCCGGTGTTTGAAGCCTGCACGCCGAAGGGCGTCATTAAGATGATCGAATCCACCGGCGTAAGTATCGAAGGAAAGCGCGCCGTCGTATTAGGACGGAGCAACATCGTCGGCAAGCCGTTAGCGCTCATGTTGCTCCAGCGCAATGCCACGGTGACGATTTGCCACTCCAAGACGAAGGATTTGCCCTCGGTCTGTCGCGAAGCTGAGCTGTTGCTGGTCGCGATCGGGAAAGCCAAGTTTGTGACGTCCGATATGGTGCGGGAAGGGGCGGTCGTAATCGATGTGGGGACGAACCGGCTCCCCGATGGGAAGGTCGTCGGAGATGTTGATTTTGAACCAGTCAGTCAGAAGGCAGGCTGGATCAGTCCTGTGCCAGGTGGTGTGGGGCCGATGACGATTGCGATGCTGCTGGACAACACGGTGGAGTCTGCTAAGAGAATGGCGGGAATGCTGTAGGAGAGATGGGGCGCTTCCTTGCTCGCAGAACGCGCACGATAAAAGGGGTGGAATGACACCCGTGTTGATCCCTTGCTCCCGGAGCGCGCACGATCACGAATGTGCTCGCTCGACGGCCGCAGTGGGACCAACACGGGTGCCATTCCAAGAGAAAGGCAAGCGAGCTTGGAAGGATCATTTAGAAGGAAGAGGGGCGTCCGATGCGCGCAGGGGAAGCGCCCCATTCCTCCTACCGCTGTGAGTGGGAGTGGAGGAGTAAAATAGAAAACATGAGTCGAGAACCGCGGCGGTTGAAGGATGTGCTCGATCAGGGACAGTTTGCTGTCACGATTGAGTACAATCCCCCCAAAGGCACCAACATTTCAGGCGTGTTAGAGAACGCCAAGCGGTTGGTGGGGCGCGTGCACGGGGTCAACGTGACGGACAACACGGCCGCCATTGTGCGGGCCGGGTCTCTCCCTGTCTGCCGACTCCTCTACGAACTCGGTCATGATCCGGTCATGCAGATGACCTGTCGTGATCGGAATCGTATTGCCATGCAGTCGGACCTTATGGGCGCCTCCATGCTCGGCATCCACAATATTCTGTGCCTCACCGGGGACTATCCGACCGTCGGAGATCATAAGGAGGCCAAGCCGGTCTATGATCTGGATTCAGTCGAAGTCATGCAGCTTGTGCAAGGACTCAACAACGGGCGGGATTTTATGGGGAACAAGTTAGATGGTGCGACGCAGTTTACCATTGGAGCTGCAGTGACTCCGGAGGCCGATCCGCTGGGTCCCATGCTCGCCAAATTTGAAGTGAAGGTGAAAGCGGGCGCCCAGTTTTTCCAGACCCAGGCGATTTACCATCCGGAGCAGTTTGCTTCCTTCATGAAGGCGGTGCGCCCCTTCAAGGTCAAAGTGCTGGCGGGCATTCTCGTCCTCCGGAACGCCAAGATGGCGGAGTTCATGAATGCGAATATTCCTGGTGTGTCAGTCCCGCAGGAGATGATCGACGAACTCAGGGCTGCCGGCCCCGAGCGCGCGGAGGATGTGGGGGTGAACATGGCGGTGCGGACGATCAAGGCGGTGCGGCCTCATTGCGACGGGGTCCATATTATGGCCATTAAGGCCACGCACCGGCTGGCTGACATTATCACCAAAGCGGAAGTGGGTTGATGACAATCCCCGAGTTTCAGCGGCACAAGCGCGACAAGAAGAAGCTCATCGTCGTCACGGCCTACGACGCGCTTTTTACACGCATTGTCGAACAGGCCGGCATCGAGGCGATTCTGGTCGGGGACTCACTGGGCGTGGTTGTACAGGGGAAGTCCAATACCCTCTCTGTGACGATGGACGACATGCTCTACCACACGAAGCTTGTGGCGGGGGCTGCCCAACGAGCGATTGTCATTGGGGATATGCCCTTCATGTCCTATCAAGCCAGCCACGAAGACGCGCTTCGCAATGCGGGACGGTTTCTGCAGGCTGGGGCTCAGGCAATCAAGCTGGAAGGCGGCGCAGTTGTAGTCGATCGTGTGGCTGCGATGACCAGTATCGGCATTCCGGTGATGGGACATCTCGGCATGGCTCCCCAATCTGTTCATCGATATGGCGGCTACAAAGTGCAGGGGAGAGAATCAGACCATGCACTGGTTTTACTGAATGATGCCAAGGCTCTTGAAGCAGCCGGGGTCTTCGCTATCGTGCTCGAAGCGATTCCAGCCGAGTTGGCCAAGACTATTACAGAGCAGGTGGCCATTCCCACCATCGGGATCGGCGCCGGTCCGCACTGTGATGGCCAGGTCCTTGTGCTCTATGATCTCCTCGGTCTTTTCGATGAGTTTGTGCCGAAGTTCGTTAGACCGTACGCTCACCTCAAGGCGGATGCGTTGCAAGCGCTCCGACGCTACAAAGAAGAGGTCGAGCAGGGCAAGTTCCCGGGCGACTCCGAAAGCTACCACTAGCAGGCTGCTGAAAAAGGCCCCCAACATCGTTCTCGGGTCGAAACAATCCTCAACGTACCCCAGAGGGTACGCCTCCGGTTCTTTCTCGCCTGCGGCCTCGTTGGCTGACTTTTTTGAGCAGCCTGATTTCCGCGTCTGCTCTCGCCTCTGCAGCTGGGCTCACCCAAGACTTGCGCCTTTGTAGATGCAAGTCTAGAATCCCTCATTCATAAATATGGGTGTTTTCATGGACGATTATCAGGGCAACAAGCTAATGCAAGAATTCGTGGACTTCCTATTGCCATTGCTGAAACCTTACGAGGTCACAATTTATCTGTACCTCTTGCGGAAGAGTCATCTCGGAACCGGATTACCTCAAGTCCGAGTCGGAAAGAGAACAATTTCCAAAGACTGTGGACAAGGAACGCGATCAGTTTCAGGGGGAAACTTCAAGCACATAACCGATGTGCTCAAAGCATTAGAATCGAAAGAATGCATATCAATAGGAGACACAACGCGTGACGGCACCCTATACAGTGTCAA
>VBOL01000190.1 GCA_005887945.1 Nitrospirota bacterium | reverse complement strand
GAAATGATCGACGGCGGGGAACTGGGGCGGATTCAATACATCTATTCCAATCGCCTCAATCTCGGGAAGATCAGGCGGGAAGAGAACATCCTCTGGTCTTTTGCCCCACATGATATTTCGGTCATCTTGGGGCTGGTGGGTGAGCTGCCGGAAGCGGTGCAAGCGCAGGGAGGGAACTACCTCCACCAGCAAATTGCCGATGTCACAGTGAGCCTGCTGTCTTTCCGGAGCGGGGTCAAGGCGCATATCTTCGTTTCCTGGCTGCATCCCTTCAAAGAACAGAAGCTCATCGTGGTCGGCGACCGAAAAATGGCCGTCTTCGATGATGTCGAACCCAAAGACAAACTGCTGCTGTACCCCCATTCGATCGACTGGAAAAACCACCTGCCTGTCGCGAACAAGGCGGAAGCACGGCCCATCGCGTTCGACCCCGTCGAGCCGCTCCGGGCCGAATGCCTGCATTTCCTGGAGTGCGTCCGCGCGCGTACCCGTCCCCGGACCGACGGGGAGGAAGGCCTTCGGGTTCTGACCGTTCTGCAACAGTGCCAGGAGGCCCTGGGACACAGCTCCCGATCAAGGCCGCTGTTCCCTTCGGAGGAGGCCAAGCCCTATTTCGCCCACGAGTCCGCCTTTGTTGATGAAAACGTCGAGATCGGTGAGGGTACCAGCATCTGGCATGTGTCGCATGTGCTCAAGGGGTCGCGGATCGGCAAGCATTGCAAGATCGGTCAGAACGTAGTGGTGGGCCCCAACGTCACGATAGGCAACAGTGTCAAGATTCAGAACAACGTCTCGGTCTACGAGGGTGTCACGCTAGAAGATCATGTGTTCTGTGGTCCGTCAGTGGTCTTTACTAACGTACTGAATCCGAGGAGCGAAATCCCACGGATGAAGGAACACAAACCAACCGTGGTGAAACGGGGTGCGACGCTTGGGGCCAATTGCACGATCCTCTGCGGGATCACCATCGGACAATACGCCTTTGTCGGCGCGGGGGCGGTGGTCACGAAACACGTCCCGGATTTTGCTCTAGTGAGGGGTAATCCGGCCAACATCACAGGATGGATGTGTGCGTGTGGGGTCAAGCTCAAGGTGAAAGGGAACAGAGCCGCGTGTCACAGTTGCCACCGACGCTACACCAAGAAGCAAGATCTGATCCAACCGCTGCCAGGCCGTGGACATAACCAGAAAACGTGACTGCTGATTTTCTGATTGTTGGAGCCGGTGTCATCGGTGTCTCGGTGGCACGGGGAGTACGGCGGCGTTATCGCGGCAAGGTGTTGGTGATCGACAAGGAACCCTGCCCTGCCCAGCATGCCAGCGGACGCAATAGCGGCGTGCTCCATTCCGGTGTCTACTATGGAGCGAATTCCCTCAAGGCACGCTTCTGTGTGGAAGGCAATCGCCGGATGCGGGAGTACTGTGCCTCCAAGAAGGTCCTGATCAACTGCTCTGGGAAGGTTATCGTCGCGACCCGGCTTGATGAGCTTTCGGTTCTGGAGGAACTGCATAAGCGAGGAACCACCAATGGAGTACGCCTTGCTTGGTTGGATGTGCCCGCTCTTCGGGAAATAGAGCCGTACGCACGAACAGTGGAAAAGGCTCTCTATGTCCCTGACACAGCAGTGGTCGATCCATTAACGGTCATGGACTCGCTGGTCTCCGACGCCACGGCGGAGGGGGTGGAATTCTCTTTCAATTGTGCGTGGCAAGGGCATGGTGGCGATGGGGAAGCCAGAACATCTCAGTGGCGGATCGCCTATGGCCATCTGGTCAATTGCGCCGGCCTCTTTGCCGATCACGTGGCGCACGTCTTCGGTGTGGGAAGGAATTACCGGGTCCTTCCATTCCGGGGAGGCTATTATCAGTTACATCCTCGGTCACGGCTTCAGGTCCGGGGGAACATCTATCCGGTGCCAGATCTGCGAAATCCCTTCTTGGGCGTACACTTCACATGCCGTCCTGACGGACAAGTGACCGTGGGGCCCACGGCTCTCCCCATTGCAGGGCGGGAACAGTATGAGGGGTTCACGGGAGTCAACCTAAAGGACAGCGTTGGGATGGTCCGCTATCTCGCTCGCCTGCTTAAGACCAATACTGATCACTTCCGCTCCGGGGATTCTATCGTGAGGCGAGCCGACTAGTCCAAGGTCTGGAGAGAAGCGATCTCCTTCCAGGGAAGAGGCCCGGGATCCGTGCGCAGCTGATAGATACCTATACAGCAGAACTCATGCATGACTTTCTGCTGGCATCCGGGTCTCGTTCGACTCATGTGCTGAATGCCGTCTCGCCGGCCTTCACATGCGCGTTGCCGTTTGCAGAGTATGTGGTTGACACAATCAAGTTAGGAGATTGACGTGGATCTACGAGGAAAAAAGGCGTTAGTAATTGGCGGCGCGGGCTTCATCGGCTCTCATGTCACCGAAGAGCTATTGCGGGAAGATGTCGCTGAGGTCGTCGTCTACGACAATTTCACCCGGGGTAGCCATGAAAATCTGGCGGATGCTCTTCGTGACCCGCGTTGCAAGATCTTCGAATTCGGCGGGGATGTCCTTCACACGGACATTCTGAACGTCGCTACAAAGGGGGTCGATTGCGTCTTTCACCTGGCCGCCCTCTGGTTGCTGCACTGCCACAATTATCCGCGCTCGGCCTTTGAGGTCAACATTCGCGGCACCTTCAATGTGCTGGAGGCGTGCATGGCGAATAAGGTAGGCCGGCTAGTCTACTCCTCCTCCGCGTCGGTCTATGGTGATGCAGTTGAAGAGCCGATGACGGAGTCACACCCGCTGAATAACACGAATTTCTACGGGGCCACCAAGGTTGCGGGTGAGCAGATGTGTCGAGCGTTCCATCACCGCTACGGTCTTGATTACATCGGTCTGCGATACATGAATGTGTATGGGGCTCGTCAGGATTATCGTGGGGCGTAC
>VBOL01000189.1:1087-6924 GCA_005887945.1 Nitrospirota bacterium | reverse complement strand
TCTGCAGGGGTTCTGCGGCCTGGCGCCCTAGGCCCTTAGGCTTTTGCGATTGCTGCCTGAATTTTGACGTTGATCGCGGTGAGCCCAGTGGCGATGTCGGTCGCCAGGTTTTGCGAGCCCGTCACCACTGCCGCCAAAACAGCAAGCAGGACCAGCGCGTACTCGAGCAGATCCTGACCCGACTCTTCCTGATGGAACTTGCTAATGAATTGTAGAAACGTCATGCGTAATCTCCTTCGTCAGATTTGAAATTGCGTACACCTGTCCCCGCGCCAAGATCTTGGCCCAGGAGACCAGACATCCGGTAAATGCCCGAACCCTGATTGGGGACTATTACTGATCACCTGTGGAGCAAGCGTCGAGCCAAATTCACCTACGTTTTGCGCACCATCTACCAAACGTAAATTTGCTGAGCTACCGCCGCATTAGGTGGATTGGAAGCAATCAGTTATGGTACGTATAATACGGGGATCACTGGCACCGTTTTGTACATAAGAGGCAAAGCCTTTCTAACGAGCGCGTCAATAATTCATTACCGAGTACTTGGAGCTGCCCGCTCGCCCGCCCGAGCAAGGAAAAATGGGGCTTTACGGGCCCGAATGAGCCTCTCATGTGGCATCCAAGCGAACTCTCTTCGGTGTGAATTATTGGCGAACTGCAGCTCATCAATCTGGAAACCTGTATCGTGAAGAGCTGCTGCAACGCGTTGCGTGCACTCGCCAGTCGCACCGATCTCGAGGATATTTAGGTAGCCGGTAGGGATGCTGGTCCAGATGGAGCGTTTTGGCACCAGTATTGCTCCTAGTTCTCCCTGAAGGCTTCGAGTGTGTTGGAGTTGCGTACCGACACCATTATTTCGCTCGGGAACTTAGGTCGCAGGGCAGCTTGAGAGTGTACCGGTCCGCTGGGACTCGAGACTCACCGTTTCGAAAGGATGGTCAAAGCGCCGCTAAGGGTGACCCAGTGAAAACTCTCATTCTTTGTCTCATCATCTGGACTTTTATCATCCCCGGCGTAATCGCCATTTGCCTGATCCTTGCATTCCTAGGTGCGTTCAAGCCGAATCTTTATCTTGCTTTAACCGGGCTTGTGATAGCTCTCGCGACCTGGGTGATCATGCGCGGACTGCTCTGGACTCCTCAGTCATCCAGGGAAGATTCCGCGCCGCTCTCAGCAAATTATGAGCAATCAAAGCTGGGGTAGTGGAATCCGACTTGGGGCCTGAAACCGCGACGGAGATCATGCAAATTCTGCGCGGTGCGCTTACATGGGTTCCTTCCTCGCCATCGCTTGTCGCCCAAGACAAATTGACTGAACGGCGAACCATGTAAACGATGATAGGGATGCATTCAACAGCCTACGGAAACAACTCGAAGCGGCTGAGGTATTCCGACGCGATGCTTGTCCTGGCCGGGCATCTTCGCGCGTGGCAACGTCAGACTCCTTACGCGAAGGGCACGGATTTTGTGTTTCCGTCGATGAGAGAACATGGAAGGAAACCGCTCTACGCCTCCACTTTCGTCGCCGACCATCTGCGACCGGCAGCTAAGAAAGCCGGAGTGCATATCGAGGACGGTCAACGGTTCGGCCTTCACAACCTACGTCACTCACTTAGCAACTGGCTGGTGAACAAGGCGAAAGTCGAACCAAAGACCGTGCAGGGAATCCTGCGTCACAGCAAGATTCAAACAACGCTCGATCTCTACACGCAGGAAGACAGCGATGAAACACGGGCCGCACAGGGCGAATTTCTGACCGCCGTGGGGATGAATCCGACCGTGCAGTAGTTGTGGGCTGAGTTGTGGGTCAGGCTTTTGGAGCCAAAATTCCGGAAGTCTTTTGGAATGATGGCGGGGACGACGGGACTCGAACCCGCGACCTCTGCCGTGACAGGGTACCTCGATTTGGAAATGCAAGCACTTACGGGGAGCACTAAGGAGCACAAAGCATTGAAAACACGTAGAAGGGAATTCTTATTGTTCCCGAGTTGTTCCTGCGTCGGTCCCGAAAACCAAATCGGCGGACGGATTGGCAACCGACGCAGTTAGAACGACCGACGTCTGGTTCCGGAGACCAGGGCGGCGTCTTATAAGGATTTGAAAATTTCTGATTATATATGATGTGTCAACCTGGGGGGCAAAGAGCGACTTGATTTGTTCTGACGGGATTTGAGCAACTCTGAACCGATAACCATCGTGAGCGGTTGCACGCGCTGATAGGCTGCCACAAAGCGCCGCAGCGCTTCCGGGTGGAATCGGCTATCGGTATGCGCCACAAACGCCCACGCCACTCCGAACACGCGCGGATAACCCTCCAAGTGACGCGAGGTGAGCTTGGGCAGTCAGCGGTAGTAGCAAACAGGCAAATCGTCCTGGATTTCACGGAGCTGTTCATCGACGATGTGGAAGTTATCGACCAGTCATTCAGCCGCGGGCGTGATCGCATGCTCCTTCCGAATCGCACGGGCGATCGCCCGATAGGAATCCAGCAGCACGCGGCCGTTGTCCACGACCCGCGGGATAAGCGGGCGGCCCGGGCTCGCTTCGTTCGTGACTATCTGCCCCGCTGCAAGGCTCTCGGCGTGCTGTTCGAGCCGCTCCAAGCTGAAGAGTTCAGCGCGAATCGGCTCTTCCGGTTCGGGAAGGATAATGGTCGCTGGTTGATTCTTCTTCATTCTAGAGGGTCGGAATTGCGGGACGATATTGTTGCTAGACCGCGTGATCATTTTCAAAAAACGAATGGGCCATCCCTGCTAATTCGAGGCTGGCTTTCGCCTAGCTTAGCAGATGGCCCCTGGGGTGTGCAGCGGAGCCGCGTGCGAACTTGCTGCAAGACGCATCGATTTGGTCGAAGGAGCTTGGCGGGCCTCAGTACATCCCTCCCATGCCGCCGCCGTGGCCTGCGCCCGCGGCCGCCTTCTGCCCCTCTTCCCTGATATCGGCCACCAGGGCTTCGGTGGTCAGCATCAGGGCGGCGATAGACGCGGCGTTCTGCAGGGCCAGGCGGGTGACCTTGGCCGGGTCGATGACGCCGGCCTTGACCATATCGCCGAACTCGCCAGTCTCCGCGTTGAAACCGAAGTTTTCATCCTTCGAGTCGCGCACGCGGCCCACGACCACGGCGCCTTCGTGGCCGGCGTTCTGGGCGATCTGCCGCGTCGGCTCCTCAAGCGCACGCCGGACGATATTGACGCCGATGGCCTCATCCCCGTGGAGCTTGAGTTTCTCCAGCGCCGGCAGGCAGCGTAGAAGAGCAGTACCGCCCCCGGAGACAATTCCTTCCTCGACCGCCGCTCGAGTAGCGTGCATGGCGTCCTCCACACGAGCCTTCTTCTCCTTGAGCTCGGTTTCGGTCGCCGCGCCCACCTTGATCACCGCGACACCGCCAACCAGCTTGGCAAGGCGCTCCTGGAGCTTTTCCTTGTCGTAGTCCGAGGTGGTCTCTTCGACTTGAACACGGAGCTGCTTGATCCGGCCTTCGATCTCGTTGGTCTTGCCGGCGCCCGCGACGATCGTGGTGTTGTCCTTGTCGATGGTCACCTTCTTGGCCTTGCCCAGGTCTTCGACCTCGACGTTCTCGAGCTTGATGCCGAGGTCCTCGGTGATGGCCTTGCCGCCCGTCAAGATCGCGATGTCTTCGAGCATCGCCTTGCGGCGGTCGCCAAAGCCCGGGGCCTTGACCGCCGCGCACTGCAGTGTGCCGCGCAGCTTATTCACCACCAGGGTGGCCAGGGCTTCGCCCTCGACGTCCTCAGAGATGATCAGCAGCGGCTTGCTCATTTTGGCGGTCTGTTCGAGCAAGGGCAGCAGGTCCTTCATCGAGCTGATCTTTTTCTCGTGGATCAGGATGTGCACCTCCTCGAGGACGCACTCCATGCGTTCCGGATCGGTGACGAAATACGGCGAGAGGTAGCCGCGGTCGAACTGCATGCCTTCGACCACTTCGAGTGTAGTCTCCATCGTCTTGGATTCCTCGACGGTGATGACGCCGTCCTTTCCCACCTTCTTCATCGCTTCGGCAATGATGCTGCCAACCTGCTTGTCGGTGTTGGCACTGATGGTCCCTACTTGCGCGATCATGTCGCCCTTCACGTCGTGGGAGAGCTTCTTGATCTCCTCGACGGCCACTTCAACGGCCTTATCAATGCCGCGTTTGAGCGCCATCGGGCTCGCGCCTGCGGCAACCGTCCGCACTCCTTCACGGAAGATTGCTTGCGCCAGCACGGTCGCGGTGGTGGTCCCATCGCCAGCCACATCCGAGGTCTTGGACGCAACCTCGCGCACCATCTGTGCACCCATGTTCTCGAGCGGGTCCTGCAGCTCGATCTCCTTTGCCAACGTCACGCCGTCCTTGGTGATGATCGGCGCGCCAAACTTCTTTTCGATCACCGCGTTGCGCCCCTTCGGGCCCAGCGTGATCTTTACGGCGTCGGCCAGAATGTTGACGCCGCGCAGAATCGCCTGACGTGAATTCTCACCAGTTACGATTTGTTTTGCCATTACGCTTCACCCTCCTGGGTGATCGGACTTTCCACTGCATCCAAAACTTCCGGACAGGAGATACTACTTCCTACCGGATGCCGCTTTGGCGGCCCTGTTGAACTTTGCCAGGATTTCCTCCTCGCGGAGGATCAGGTACTCCTGGTCGTCGATCTTGATTTCGTTGCCGGTGTATTTGCCGAACAAGATCCGGTCGCCCACCTTCACGTCGAGCGGGACACGATGGTCCTTTTCAATCTTGCCGGCTCCGACGGCCATTACTTCGCCCTCTTGAGGCTTTTCCTTAGCCGTATCGGGGATAATGATCCCGCCCTTCGCGGTTTCTTTCTCTTCCAGCCTGCGTACGAGGACGCGGTCATGCAGAGGAGTGATATTCACAGTCATTCCTTTGACCTCCGTTCAATCCATTCCAAAACTCGAACAACTAACTTTTGTGGCTTTAGTCTAGGCCGACACTATGGGCGAAAACTCTTCTGGTTCTTCTGCCGCATCACTTCGAGGTCGTCCGTTTGTTTTTTCAGACGCTCGGCTTCCCGTTTCGGTCCCTCTTGCTTGTCGAGCTTGACAGCTTCCGCAATGGCAAGTTCAGCTTCTGCGTTGACTCGCTTGGAGTAAATGCTGAGCCCCAGACGATCAATGGAGGAAGAACGGACAAGATTGAAGGAATATTGTGAATCTTCCCAGGACGCGACGGGCTTTTGCTTCATGTCGTATCCCTGGTTCGTGGCGGAATCGACCTCCGGGACAAGATTTGTCGGCGGGCCGTACTTCGACGAAATGGACTTCACCATGTCCTCAGCGGTGAGTCCTTCCGTGGAGTTTCGATCGTAAGTCACGGAAATCTTGTGGAGCTCGCCGTTGTAGAAGGAGAAGAGAATCTGTTCGACGGTATCAGATCGGAACGCAGGCCCGGGAAGATTCGGCGGCCACCAAGTCAGTTCCTGAATCTGCGCTGGACGGCCATGAATCACCTTCACATCGGCCATCTTCTGGTCGGTACGCTCCAACACTGTGGTCAATCTCATTCCAAGGGTAAAGTGCCGATACTTGGAAAGATCCTGTGCACCGAGCAACGGCGCCGCAAAGAGCAGGACAACAAAACAAAGAATCGAACTGCGAATCGTTTTCATTTCACTATCTCCCATCGAAAGGCTCAACCAACAACTCGTACAGCAGGGTTTTCACTGGATGATCGATTAAAAAGTAGGGCTACCTACCAGATGTAGCCTCCTCCCAATTCTGGAGTGTCTTGTTGCATCGAGCAGAGTTGCATGGGGGAAGGCTGAGCTCGCGGACGATATTCGTGTTCTTGATGGTAAGCGCTTCCTCGAGCTCTTG
>VBOL01000189.1:0-1079 GCA_005887945.1 Nitrospirota bacterium | reverse complement strand
GCTGCCAAGCCCCATGCGAACGACTTGAACTCCCCTTCCTCGATGACTTGCGTCTCGGAATCGATCTTCATCTGCAGCTTCATCTTTATGGGTGACCGCGAAGCGGTCAACACCTCGCCGCATTCGGACGCGCCGAGCCGGCCGGGGTTCCCCTTCCAGTTATCCTTCGGAAGGCTGCCGGCGTCGCGGGGCTGATCGTGGTGATCAAGCACTTTGTCCGAATGAGCCATGTTGCCTTCGCTCCCGTACTTGCTTTGTTTTCCAGACGACTTCCGCAATTCTCGAATCATTTCACCAGCCCGGTAGAAAACGGTCCAGGGCTCGCTTCCGAATCGCACGGATTCCGGCAAAAGAGCGCCTTCCTCGATTAGGATGGTCCCTGTTTTGATTGTGTCTGTCATTGGCGTCTCGCCTGCGTTCACCGGGGTGCTCAGGAACACCATGGCCACCGCCTTACAGCGATTCGTTTTCCCCTGTCCGATCTGTTAGCGACAGCGTACTGAGGCTCGACTCTGTGTTGGATAGAGAATAAAGACGGCACCACCAGGGCCGCGCCTGCACAAACTAAAAGGTGCACGAGTATTTGGGAATTCGCGGAGGGGCGCCATGTCAACGCGAGGAGCAACGCCGTAATGGGAATCCACTGCATGGTAGTTTTCGCGACCATTGGCAACCTCGGTTCACCGCCCAGTTTCCCCTTCGCCGGAGAAGTGAGGGGGCGTACTTAACCCGCCCCCCGAACGAACAGACTTGCCTGCTTTAGGCCGCTACGGCGACGGCGATCTTGTGGAAGGTGGAGTTGGAAACCTCATAGGTTTCAACCTTTGGAGTTCCCTCAACCACTCTCGCCAGGATCTTTGTCACTTCGGGATACGTTTCGCGGTTGTAGGCTTCCGCGTTCTCTCTGTTCTCCCACAAACTGATTCCGAACGCTTCCGTTCCGCCCGGGACGTTGAAGGTGATTTCGTCTTGGAACCCCTTCTGTTTTCGAAGCAGGGGAAGAACGTCCTTTTCGATCCTCTGGGTGAATTCCGCAACGCTATTGGGCTTCAACTGCATGGATACTCTGCGTGCAAACA
>VBOL01000030.1 GCA_005887945.1 Nitrospirota bacterium | reverse complement strand
ATGATATCCACTTCAATGCGCTGCCGTTCGCGATTCAGCTGCTCAAGCCGGTCTGCCAACTGCTGCGCCTCGGTCGGATTGTCGGTCGTCAACAACCGCACACCCAACATGGCATCATCCAACCGCCCAGCGGCATTGATGCGCGGGGCCAACTTGAAGGCTATCGTTTCCGCCGTGCACTCCCGCATCACCCCCGCCACCTGCTTCAACGCTCGAACACCGCAGCGCGCGCCACGCGACAATTGGGCCAATCCTTCGCGCACAAAGTTTCGATTCTCATCGTGCAAGGGTACGACGTCGGCGACCGTTGCCAACGCCACGAGATCGAGCAACGACTCCAACGGCACCCCGGCGACCCCGTAGCGCAGTTGGTAGGCCTGCGAAACCTTGTAGGCCAGGGCCGCGGAACAGAGACCGCGAAAGGGATAGAGGGCGCCGGCTCGATGGGGGTTGAGCACCGCCACAGCCGGCGGCATTTCCTCGTCGGTGTGGTGATGGTCTGTCACCACCACGTCCATGCCGAGTTGGGCCGCCAATGCGATTTCTTTATGCGAGGTCGTGCCGCAATCGGAGGTCACCAACAGCGAAATGCCTTCGTCATGCAAGCGCTGCACGGCATCGAGGTTGAGCCCATAGCCTTCGCGCAGACGATGCGGGACATAGGCGCGAACCTGCGCGCCCAACCCGCCAAAGAACGACATGTAGACGCTGGTCGCTGTAATCCCGTCGACATCGTAGTCGCCGTAAAAACAGATCGGCTCCTGATTCGTCACGGCGCGATGCAACCGTTCGACCGCCTGCTCCATGTCGGGAATCAAAAATGGATCATGCGGCGCCTGCAGCGACATCCATGTCGTCGCTTCATCCGGCGTGGTCACGCCACGAGCCAGGAACAGCGAAGCGATGGCAGGTGAAATCGAGAGGGCCTGGGCTAGCGAAGCCCGCTGAGTCAGATTGACATCACGGAAGACCCAGAGCTTGGACTGCATGAGGACCTCTTGAATGATTCTGCGTCTTGATCGAAGCTAACTATCTGAGAATTAAAGGGATACTAGCCTCTCAGCCCTGCGTTGTCAAACCATAGAACGCTCCCGCAGGATAGCCGAGCGAGACTGGCGGGACGGGCGAGACGTGGTGGGAATCCAATCTGCCCACGTCGCGCCTTTCTCGCACGTCCCGCGATTCACGCGTCACGGTCTGTGGCTCTGGCAGGACTTTTTCAGCATCCTGCTAAACACAGGAGTGTGATGAGGAGGAAGAAAAAGGAGGGAGTAGGTCCACCCGACTACTGGTGTTACTCCCCCCCTTTTTGCACGTAGTTCTTGACGAATTCTTCGGCGTTCGTTTCGAGCACGTCGTCGATTTCATCGACCAGCTTATCGATGTCTTCTTTCAACTTCTTGCCGACTTCGACGACCTTCGGATTGGCCTTGACCTCTTCCTTCCCCTGAGGCTCTCGCCTGGGCTCCTGCTTGCGTTCTTGTTTCTCCATCCGAGCACCTCCCGTGATTCTGGGAAACTCTCGTGGATCAGCCACCAGCGTGATCCCGTACGATCACCTTACTCCACGATTCTTTCAGCAGTCAAGCCAAGGCAGCAATCATGAATCGTTTTTCATGCAACGCATCTCGCAAGAGAACTCATCCGATCAACACCCACGAGATACGAAAGACGAACGACGAGAACCGCGCGTTTCGCTATCTGACAATCAGCGAGACGATCAAGAGCGCCACAATGTTGATGACCTTAATCATCGGATTAATAGCCGGGCCAGCTGTATCCTTGTAGGGATCGCCGACCGTGTCGCCTGTCACCGCCGCCTTGTGGGTATCCGTCCCCTTCTTGCCCTGTTCTTCAATATACTTCTTGGCGTTATCCCAGGCGCCGCCGCCGCTCGTCATCGAGATGGCGACAAACAGACCGGTGACAATACTGCCGACGAGCATGCCGCCCAATGCCTGCGGCCCCAGGATCATGCCGACAAGAATCGGCGAGATGACCGGAATCAATCCCGGCACCATCATCTTTTTGATCGCCGCCTGCGTCACGATGTCCACGCAAGTCCCGTATTCTGGCTTGCCGGTTCCCTCCATGATCCCTTTGATCGTCCGGAACTGCCTGCGCACCTCTTCCACCACGAGGCCAGCTGCCTCTCCCACCGCTTTCATACAAAGGGCCCCGAAGATAAAGGGCAGCATCCCGCCCAAGAAGAGGCCGACCAGGACGGAGGGATTGGAGAGGTCGAACGTGCTCGTCCCGCTCCCTTTTGCCACCTCACGTGCATATTCGGCGAACAGCACCACCGCCGCGAGACCAGCCGATCCGATCGCATAGCCCTTGGTCACCGCTTTCGTCGTGTTACCGACTGCATCCAATGGATCGGTGATGTCTCGCACCTCTTTGCCGAGATGGGCCATCTCCGCAATTCCGCCTGCGTTGTCCGTGATCGGACCGAACGCATCGATCGCCACGACGATACCGGCCATCGACAACATCGACACCGCCGCCACAGCCACGCCGTACAAGCCGCCCGATGCCGCGCCGCCGCATACCCAGTAGCTCAAAAGAATCGCGCCCCCGATCACCATCACCGGCCAGGCTGTAGACTCCATCCCAACCGCCAGTCCAGCGATGATGTTTGTCGCATGGCCCGTTTCACTGGCCTTGGCAATGGCCTTCACCGGCGCATAGCTCTTGGAGGTGTAGTAATCGGTGATAAATACAAGTGCGAGGGTCACAGCTAAGCCGATCAACGCCGCGAGGTAGTAGCTCACCCCACTCACTCCACCTACACCATCCATGATCGTGGTCGTCACGGGATAAAACGCCACCGCGGCAATGCCACCCGCCACAAACAAGCCCTTGTAGAGCGCCGGCATGATCTCGCCGCCCTGGCTTACCTTTACGAAGAAAATACCGATGATCGTCGCGAAGATCGTAACGCCCCCGAGGGCGAGAGGATACAGAATCGGGGCGCTGACCCCATTGAACAGCGTGAAGGCCAAGACCATCGCCGCCACCGTCGTCACCGCGTAGGTCTCGAAAAGGTCCGCGGCCATACCGGCGCAGTCGCCGACATTGTCGCCCACGTTGTCCGCGATGACGGCTGGGTTGCGAGGGTCGTCCTCCGGAATCCCCGCTTCGACTTTCCCGACAAGATCTGCGCCAACATCCGCCGCTTTCGTATAGATACCTCCCCCCACACGGGCAAACACCGAAATCAAACTCCCGCCGAACCCAAGACTCAGCAACGCATGGATCGCCTTCTCCTGGCCCGCAAACTGCGATGCCACCGTATAGAAGGTGGTGATGGCCAGCAAGCCCAAGCCGATCAACAAGAGCCCCGTCACCGCGCCGCCACGGAACGCCACGGTCAGCGCCGCATTCATCCCCTTATGGGCCGCCTGAGCCGTCCGGACGTTCGCCCGTACCGCGATCACCATGCCCACATACCCGGCCAGCGACGAAGCCCCGGCGCCGATCAAGAATCCGATCGCGGTCAGTAAACCGAATTTATCGGAGATAGCCCCCGCTCCCCACAAAATGGTAAATAACACTGCGGCGACGACGCCGACGGTCCGGTACTGGCGATTCAGGTAGGCGCTCGCGCCTTCCTGGATGGCCTTCGCAATTTCCTGCATCTTCGGGTTGCCGGCATCGAGTTTGAACACCCACATGGCCAGATACAGGCCGTAGGCAATGCCGGTCACCGCCGCTACCAACGCAAACGTAATGATGGCCGAGTCGCTCACAGGGCTCTCCTCCCGTTATCAGAATGGTGAAAATGCTTCCAGCTTTGTTCCCTGTCTGCCGTGCCAGGCACGCAGACAGGCGGCCGCGCTGGAGAGCCATTTGACCATCCTGCAAATGCGCTCATCTCAGCCCTGCGCGAAACCGCTAACCCCGCGATGTATGTCACGCAACTCCCCGTGGCTTCAACCCATCCAAAAGTACATGAGCCAGATGGACGAAACGCGAGGTGGCGCAGATTCGATCCGTGCAGCTAACTACATGAAAAGGTGGGCCATTCTATACAGATGACGAGAGAGGATCAAGATAAAAGACAGACCAATCCCGCTTAACACTCAACGCACTTTTTCTGGCTAGACTAGCGGTTTAGGAATGGAAGAAAGATGCTTTTGAAAAGGCTCGGTGTTTTAAAGAGGTGGCACCTGCTCACACGAGCAGGCCGCGTCGGTGGCCGCTAGCGAGTCGCCCCGTCCCGGGGCTCGTGCATCATCGTGATCCAGGCAAACCAGTATCGGGCCACACGCTACCAAATGGTGTGGGCCCGGCGCGGGGCCGTCGCCAGCATGAGTCGCACGGGCAACTGCTACGACAACAACGCGCCCGTGGAACGCTGCTTCAGTTCGCTGAAGAACAAACTCGTGCGGCATCGACAGTTTCAGAATCAGGCCGAGGCGCGGCAGGCGATCGTGGCGTCTATCGAGGAGTGCTCTACCCGCCAGCGCTGGCATCAGGCGCTGGGCTATCGGAGCCCAGAGGAGGTCGAGCAGATGGCCGGTGAATCTTCATCCAGGTGTCCGTTATTTCTGGGCCACCTCAGGTCTTGCCATCACACAGTTGCCGTTCGACACCTCTTTCGTGCCTAGGCTTTCGGCTTCGGATGCCGCGCATCGCGTATGCCGACCAATTATATTATTGAGTGGAGCTGGAATTAGGTTTTATCGAGGGGCTCAACAACATGATCCGGTTTCTTCAACGACGTGCTTATGGCCTGCGAGAGGAGGAGGATCTGCGCTTGAAAAGCCTCACGCGCATGCCCCCGGAAATTTAGAAAGACTGAAAATCCAGCCACTCGTTTGGGAGAATAGCCCCTAGATTTACACCACTCACTGGCATTTTTCAGGCCGCGATATAATAGTGGACCTCCGCCGAGGGCTACCGCATCAACTAGGCAATACCAGACAGCAACACCACTTGGCGGGTTTCCCTGAGACAATCCAAAAACAGGGTCTACTACCGCCCATTTCCAGGCTCCAGCTGCTGTGCCAACTAACTCCAGCCACGTAGTAATAAAGAAGGCAGCGAGATACACCAGTGGCGAGCGACCTTTAA
>VBOL01000187.1 GCA_005887945.1 Nitrospirota bacterium | reverse complement strand
GCTCAAGGATGGATGGGAAACGGACTATTATGGCAATCCACCCGTGTTCTCCATGGGCTGTGTCGGTCGATTGACAAACGTGCAGCCACTGGCCGATGGTCGATCCAACATCCTGCTGCAAGGGCTGGAACGGTTTGAGATTGAACGCGAGTGGTACGACAAAGCCTATCGTGAGGCCACGATTTCTATCACTGTTCGGGGCACAGAGACGTCGCTGGATCCCACGGTCCGCCAGCGCCTGTTCACCATCCTGGAGTCCTATCTCCTGTCCCGCGATGACGTGCCCACATGTCAGGAGCTTTTTCGGGAAGAAGTCGGCGATGAGATTGTCGTCAATACCCTGTCCACCTACTTGGAGTGTACACCCTTGGAAAAGCAGTTTCTGTTGGAGGCCGACAGTCTCCACCAACAAGCCCGCCGTCTCACTGACCTCATCGAGTTCATGATGCACGATCAATCTGGGGCGAAGGGCCGGGGCTGATGGATCGCGCAATCGCCATCCAGGTGTCTCGGCTCACGAAAACCTATGATGGCCATATGGCCGTCTCCGATCTGTCGTTTCAGGTCTATTCAGGCGAGATTTTCGGTCTGCTGGGGCCGAACGGGGCGGGGAAAAGCACCACGCTCAGGACGCTCATCACGCTGCTGACGCCGACGTCAGGCACGGCCAGCGTCTTGGGCCACGATACGGTGCGCGAGGCGGATGTCGTCCGGCAACTCATCGGCTACGTGCCCCAAGAACGGGCCATCGATCGCTTTCTCACCGGTCGGGAACACCTCGAACTGCTCGGCGCCCTGTACCACTTGCCCAAGGCCGAAGCCGCTAAGCGCATTGCCGAGTTGCTGAAGCTCGTGGAATTGGAAGAGGCTGCCGATCGCGCGGCAAAAACATACTCCGGGGGGATGAAGCGGAAGCTCGACATTGCCTGCGGTCTCTTGCCGGACCCCAAGATTTTGTTCCTCGACGAGCCGACGTTGGGCTTGGATGTGCAGAGCCGGCTCCGGATTTGGGACTACGTGCGGATGTTGAAGGCGCGCGGCATGACGATCGTGATGACGACGAATTATTTGGATGAGGCGGACCAGCTCTGCGATCGGTTGGCCATCATCGACGGGGGAAAGATCAAGACGCTTGGATCTCCGGCTGAGCTGAAAGTCGGGCTGGGCGGCGATATCGTGTCGTTGACCTTGAAGGACCAGAGTAAGATCCCCACGTTGGTGTCTGCGTTGACGAGACAACCCGCGATGCGAGCGGTCAAGGCGACGCCGACCGGCCTGGATATCCGGGTCGAGTCGCCCGAAAAGGCCCTACCCGCGATCCTCGAGTCTGCCAATCGATTGGATTGCCAACTGGAGTTTATTGAGTACCACCGGCCGCGACTGGACGACGTGTTCATCGCCCACACTGGCCGCCGCATTCAGGACGAGACCCCGAATGCGGCGGAATGATAAATGGTGAATGATGAATGTTAAATTGATGCAGCTTCGTTTCATTCACCGGTCAACATTACACATTCAACATTGAGCGGAGCGATGAAAGAGTACTGGCAGGAAATTCATGCGTTGACGATGCGGTGGGTTCGGCGGCTCAGCCGCGAGAGATTCAGTATGTTGTTCACGCTCGTGCAGCCGATGCTGTTCTGGCTGATCTTCTTCGGCAACCTGTTCCAGCGGGCCGCGAATGTGCAAGTGACGCAGGCCCCAGATTACATCAGCTTCCTGACTGCCGGCGTGGTCGTCATGACGGTGCTCAACAATGGACTCGCCGGGGGCGTCGATCTGCTGTTCGACAAGGAGAATGGGTTTCTGGAGCGGTTGATGACCACGCCGATCCATCGTAGTTCCGTGATCCTGAGCCGCTTCATCTTCGTCATGACGATTACCTCACTCCAAGTGCTCGTGATCCTAGGCGTGGCCTTTCTGTTCGGCGTCCAGCCGGCGACGGGGCTCCTCGGTATCGCCGCGATCCTGATGATCGGGATGCTCTTCGGCGTCGGTCTCACCGCGATTTCCATGGCGATGGCCTTTTCCGTGAAAAGTCACGGCGATTTCTTTTCGGTCCTGGGATTCCTTTCGCTCCCGATGATTTTCTTGAGCTCGGCCTTGGTGCCCTTGGTGGGGATGCCTGCGTGGATGGGGTTCCTGGCGCGCTTCAATCCGATGACCTGGGCGATCGACGCAGTGCGGCCGTTGATCCTTTCCGGTTGGACTGAGGCTCTCCCCCATGTCGGGATGGTGGTGGTCGTCATGCTGATTTTTGACGCCCTCTGTCTCTACGGGAGCGTCAAAGTGTTCCGTCGGGCGATGGGCTGATGAGCGGACTTTTCGGGAGCCCCGCCATGCTGATAAACGAGAGTCAAATCCGGGCCTTGATCCGACTGCTGGCCGATGAGGACGAAAAGATCGTCCGGACCATCAGCGGTAAACTCATCGACATCGGCCCCTCTGCGGTTCCCCTGCTTCAGGAAGCGGAAATCGAACAGCCGGAAATGGCTGACCGTCTTGTCTCGGTGCTCGAGGAGATCCGCGGTGGAAATCTCGAGGAAGAACTCATGCAGCTGGCGGCGTTGCCGGATAGCCCGATGGATCTCGAACACGGTGCCTTTCTGATCGCCCGGTATGCCTATCCCTCCCTTACAGTCACCTCGTATACGCGACAGCTCGATGAGATGGCGCAGGAAGTGCAGGATCGGATCGGTCCGCGGGCCTCGGGGGAGGAAACGATCAAGACATTGAACCGGTACCTCTTTACGGAGCAGGGCTTCAAAGGCAACACGAAGAATTATTATGAGTTGGAGAATAGTTACCTCAACTGCGTGATCGACCGACGAACGGGTATTCCGATCAGCCTATCGACGGTGTACCTCCTTGTCGGCAAGCGGCTGGGGCTTCCGGTTCATGGGATTGGGATGCCGGGTCATTTCTTAGTGAAGTTCGAATCGGATCGCTACAAAGTCTTCGTCGATTGTTTCAACGGGGGGGCGTTGCTGACCGAGAAGAATTGCCAGCGGTTTCTCACGGAAGCCGGCTATGGATTTGACGAGAAGTATTTGCAGCAGAGTCCGGTGCGCGCGATTCTCTCCCGCATGATCAAGAATCTCTTGGCCATCTATGCCAAACTCGACGACCCCCTCAAGAAGGCCCGCCTGACGAAATTCATTGAGATCCTGGGGTGCGATAACCGCGAAGGCGGCTTGTAATTCGTTAGACGTAAAACGTGAAACGTATCTCGTTATTCGCGCGAGAATCGCGAGACTTGCGAGAAAAGCGGGAGCGGCTGAAAGTTTTATCAACTTCGCAGGATGCTCAAAAAGGCCGTCCAGCAAGGCCGCGGCGAGTAAAGCCCCGAGGCGTACCCTCTCGGATACGTTGAGGGTCTGAACGATGCGAGAACGCTGCTGGCGGACTTTTTCAGCATCCTGCTAAAGTTTGATCGCCATCAAGTCCCGCCCAACCACGATCTTTCCCCCGAATGCTTCCCCTGCCTGTTCCCGCACATTGTATCGTTCGGTGATCGGATATAAATGCGACAGCACGAGCTGGCCGACTCCGGCCTCCCTGGCCACCTGCCCACATTCACCGGCATGCAGATGAACCGGGCTCGGCCGATTAGCCGGGAAGGAACAGTCCAGCACCGCGAGATCGACATCTCTACAGAGGCGCACGAGGCTGTCACAGTATTGCGAATCGCCGGAATAGGCCAGGGCTTTCCCCCCATATTCGATTCGATACCCCAGGCAATGGAGGTTCTGCGTGTGGGTCACAGTTCGGGGAATCACTGTCGTGTTTCCGATCGCAAACGCTCGATCAGCCACTTCTTTGAACTGAACCGCGAACGGTGCGCGCGTGAAGCCGGGTAAGGTAGCGAAGAGGACTCGGAAGAGTCGCTTCGTGCCGCGAGGTCCGATCACAGTGAGCGGCGGCCGCTTTCCTCCTTGGTATTTCGTAAAGATCATCGCATCGAAGAAATAGGTGATGAAGTCGGAAAAGTGATCGGCGTGGTAGTGGGAGAAGAGAATGTGAGTGATCCGATGCCGGCTCACACCGGTCTTCAGGAGGTTCGCCAACGTGCGTGGGCCAAAGTCCAACAGTATCGTATGGTCGGTGCGGACGAGATAGCCCGAGGCTGCTCGCGTGGGGTGTACATTCGTGCCGGAGCCGAGGATGGTTAGGCGCATAATTCAGAGAGGTTGAGGTCTAGGCTGAGGCTGAATGATAGCTTATCTGTGCATTGTATCCTGAGCTTCGGCCTTAACCTCAACCTATTTTTGGAAGCTATCCCGCAGACGAAGGAGCAGCGCGCGAGTCTGCTCCACTTCTTTGGGGCTCAAGGCCCGTTCAAAGAATGGACGAAGAAAGGCGAGGTGGGCCGCAAAGGTCTTTCGAAAGAGCACATCGCCTTTCACGGTTAACGAGATCTTGGTGCAACGGCGATCTCCTTTCATCGCATCCCGCCGGATCAGACCTTTGGAGACTAGGCGATCGAGGACGCCGGTGAGCGTGCCTTTTGTGACGAGCGTATGAGCAGAGAGTTCTGAGCAGGTCATGCCCTCCGTATCTCCCAGCGTGGCGATGACATCGAATTGTGAGGGCGTCAGCCGCATCGATTTGATATGGCGGATGTCGATGCGCCAGAAGGCCAGATAGGCCTCAACGAGTGGTCGTAACACTTTCAGATAGGGGTCATCTTTCAGATCCGGCAACTCCATAGCGAAAGAATAGTCCGCACTAGAACGAAGGGTCAAGAGGTGGGAGGGGAGCAGCCAGGCGCCCTTCTTGCTCGCAGAGCCCCCACGATGAAGCGGTGGTCGCTCGATGCGTGCAGTGAAGGGCAACCTCGGCCATTCCCCTAAGAGGGAGATGTAGAGAATTAGGATGTGCACGTGCAACGCGCGGTCTCAGAAGACCCTCGTTGGACACGCGCAGAAGGAGATCAATCAGCCCCCATCACAGAGAGATAACGAGCTATCTTGGATCGTTCACATCAGGAAGTGCTCGCCGAACGCGCACGATAAAACTGTGCTCGTCCGATGCGCGCAGTAAAGGGCAAGCGATCCAACTGCCGTTGGGCCCTCTCCTCCGCTTTGAAATTCACGGGGTTGCTCTGACGGCCTAAATGCCCCCACCAGCGGTTTAGCAAC
>VBOL01000186.1 GCA_005887945.1 Nitrospirota bacterium | reverse complement strand
GATTCGCCAATTCAAGGAGCTCTATAGTGCCCAGCTCACCTATATAGGGCATCTCAACGGAATCAAGGATGAGCTAACTCCGGTCGAAAACCTCAAGGTCTCCGCCTGCCTGGCCGGCGATGAAAGCTCCGGCGCGATCGTGCAAAAGGCGTTGGAGGCCGTCGGTCTCGGGCGATCGGTTCATCGTCTGCCGACGAGGGTCCTATCGCAAGGACAAAAGCGCCGCGTGACGCTGGCGCGGCTCTGGCTTTCCACACGTCCGTTATGGCTCTTGGATGAGCCGTTCGCTTCACTCGATGCCGCGGCCACAAGTTACTTGACCCAACGCCTGCAGTCGCATCTGAGTAACGGCGGCATGGTGGTTGTCGCCACGCACCAGGAGGTTGCTGTCCCAACTGATTCCGTCCAGCACCTGAGGCTGACTAGATGAGCCAGCCCAGCATGTGGGAGGCGTTGCGCGGGGTTGTCCGACGGGATCTTCTGCTGGCCATGCGGCACCGTTCGGATGTGGCGATGTCGGTCTTCTTCGTCGTCATCGTCGCGAGCCTCTTCCCGTTGGGGGTTGGGCCGGAGCCGACGGTTCTTAGGATGATCGGCCCCGGTGTGCTCTGGGTTACGGCCCTGCTTGCTTGTCTGTTGTCATTAGGGCGCCTATTTACGGCTGATTATCTTGATGGCGTGTTGGAACAGATGCTCTTGATACCTCAGCCTCTGGTGGTTCTGGTCGTTGGCAAGGTTTTCGCGCACTGGGTGTTCTCTGGCTTGCCAGTGGTCCTGCTCTCGCCTCTTCTCGGCTTGCAATTCGGCCTGGGCGGGGACTCGTTGGGGGTGTTGACGTTGTCGCTCTTGCTTGGTACGCCGACGTTGAGTATGATTGGGGCCATCGGTGCCGCGCTGACTCTTGGGTTGCGCGGGAGCGGCTTTCTGGTTGCCCTCCTGGTGCTTCCCCTCTTTGTTCCGGTGCTGATCTTTGGGGCTGGCGCCGTCACGAGCAGCTTGGCCGGAATCGGCAGCGAAGCGAATCTGTCGTTACTCGGAGCCTGTTTCCTGCTCTCACTCGCGTTTGCGCCATGGGCCACGGCTGTTGCATTGCGCATCGCGTTGGAATAATACATCCGCATGAGCTTCACGGGCATCAACTGGTTCAAGTATTCGTCGCCGCAGGCTTTCCACCCGCTGGCGGGGAGGATGATTCCGTGGTTTTCCGCCGCCGCGCTCGTGTTGATCGGCGTCGGCCTGTACATCGGATTCTTCGTCGCCCCGACCGATTTTCAACAAGGCGACGCGTACCGCATTATCTTCGTCCATGTGCCGGCCGCCTGGATGTCCATGTTTCTGTACGTCATCATGGCCGCATGGGCCGGCCTCGGGTTGGGGTTGAATGCGCGCCCCTCGTTCATGATGGCGCAGGCCATCGCCCCGACCGGTGCGATGTTTACGTTTCTTGCGTTGCTCACAGGTTCGATGTGGGGCAAACCGACCTGGGGTGCGTGGTGGGTGTGGGATGCCCGGCTGACGTCGGAACTGATTCTGCTGTTTCAGTATATCGGGATCATTTTGTTGCGCGCGTCGATTGACGACCTGCGCCGCGCCGATCGCGCGAGTGCTGTCTTTGCGCTGGTCGGTGTGGTTAATGTCCCGATTATCTATTTTTCCGTGCGCTGGTGGAACACGTTGCACCAAGGTGCATCAGTCAGCATGACGGCGTCGCCGAAAATGGCGGCGACGATGGTGACCGCGATGCTGGTGATGACGCTCGGATTCTGGATGTATAGCATCGCGGTGACGCTTGCCCGCATGCGCTGCGTGATTGTTGAGCGTGAGCGGCAACCGGCGTGGGGCAAGAATGCCTCAATTCAGGAAGTGGCGGAGGCGCGCTAATGCAGTGGGGGAGTCTGACTGAGTTTTGGGCGATGGGAGGATATGGCCTCTATGTGTGGACCTCGTTCGGCGCCTCGGCCCTGTGCATGGTGTGGGAAGTACTCGCAGTATGGCGTCGACATGCGGCGGCAGCGAGTCGTGACGTGTCGTAGGAGGATACTGATACGATGAAACCTCGGCATAAACGGTTTATCCTCATCGGCCTAGGTCTGATCGCGCTGGCGGTGGCTTCGATGTTGGTGCTGAATGCGTTTCAGAGCAATCTCGTGTTCTTTTTTACGCCGACTCAGGTGGCGAACGCCGAAGTGCCGAAAGGGCGCGGCTTCCGTATTGGCGGGATGGTCGAGAACGGCAGCCTCACACGCGAGGGCGATGGGTTGACCGTGCATTTCGTCGTGACCGACTTGGCGAAACGCGTGCCTGTGACTTTCAAAGGGATCCTTCCAGACCTCTTCAAGGAAGGGAAGGGCGTGGTGGCCCAAGGTCAACTCGGGGCCGATGGAACCTTCTTGGCGAGCGAAGTGCTGGCGAAGCACGATGAAAACTATATGCCGCCGGAGGCAGCGGACGCGCTTGCCAAGGCGAAGACAGCAGGGGCACAGAGCAGCCGCACACTCGTCGTCAATCCACGCTAGGAGCCAACATGATTCCTGAAATCGGCCATTTCGCCTTGATTCTCGCGCTCTGCGTGGCGGTGGTGCAGGGGAGCCTGCCCATCTATGGGGCCGCGGTCGGGAGCTCGACGCTGATGTCCGTGGCGAAGCCGGCGGCGCGAGGGCAATTTCTCCTGGTCTTGCTGGCCTTTTGTTGTTTGGGGTATGCCTTTGCGGCCAAAGACTTCTCCGTGCTCTACGTCGCGGCCACGTCAAATTCCCAGCTCCCTCTTCATTATCGTATTGCGGCCATCTGGGGCGCCCACGAAGGATCGCTACTTCTCTGGGTGTTTATCCTCTCTATCTGGATGGTCGCCGTCTCGTTCTTCTCCACCCATCTGCCGGAAGCGATGCGCGCGCGCATTCTCGGCGTGATGGGGTTAGTCAGCGTGGGATTTCTCTTGTTCATGTTGACGGTCTCTAATCCGTTCGAGCGGTTGATCCCAGCCGCATTCGATGGGCGCGATCTGAACCCCCTGCTGCAGGACCCCGGAATGGTGATACACCCGCCGATGCTCTACATGGGTTACGTGGGATTCTCCGTCGCCTTTTCATTTGCGATCGCCGCGCTCTTGGGGGGAACCCTGGACGCGGCCTGGGCGCGCTGGTCACGCCCCTGGACCACGGTCGCCTGGTGTTTTCTGACCGTTGGTGTCGCTATGGGGAGCGGCTGGGCCTATTACGAGCTGGGCTGGGGAGGTTGGTGGTTCTGGGATCCGGTCGAAAACGCCTCCTTCATGCCCTGGTTGGCGGGGACCGCGCTGATTCACTCGCTGGCGGTGACCGATAAACGGGGCGGCTTCAAAGCCTGGAGCGTGCTGCTCGCCATTTTGGCTTTCTCGCTCAGTCTGCTCGGTACCTTCTTGGTCCGATCCGGCGTCTTGACCTCAGTTCATGCGTTTGCCACCGACCCGAAGCGTGGCTTGTTTATCCTCGTGTTCCTGGCCGTGGTGATCGGGGGCTCACTGGTCTTGTACGCGTGGCGTGCGCCACGCGTGGGGCTGGGCGGTGGCTTCTCCATCATATCGCGCGAGGGGATGTTGCTGGCGAACAATGTGTTGCTGGTCGCGGCCTTGGGGTCGGTGCTCCTTGGCACCTTGTATCCCTTGTTCCTGGACGCGCTGGACCTCGGAAAAATCTCAGTCGGCCCGCCTTATTTTGACACCGTCTTTGTCCCCCTGATGACGCCCGCCATCTTTTTGATGGGGATCGGTCCTCTTGCGCAGTGGAAGAAAACGAGCTTGCCGGAATTGGCAACGCGACTGCGCTGGGCATTCGCCGTCAGCATTGTGACGGCCCTCGCACTGCCGTTTACCCTGGGCCATTGGACTCCACTCGTCAGCCTTGGTCTACTGCTGGCAATCTGGATTGTGACGACGGCCGCAGTTGACCTGCGTGAAAGGCTTGCCCATGCTGATGGAAGCAGCCTCTTGGGCCGACTGGCCGCGATGCCACGATCGTATTGGGGCATGGTCCTAGCCCACTGCGGAGTCGCCCTGTTCATCGTCGGCGTGACTATGGTGAAGGGTTTCGAAGTGGAGCAAGACTTACGGATGAACGTCGGACAGACTGCAACGATCGGCGGCTACACGTTCCAGTTTGACGGAACCCAGCAGTATAAAGGACCGAACTATATTGCGGCGCGTGGGACGTTTCGTGTGAGTCAGGATGGCCGTGACGTGACCGTGATGTATCCCGAAAAGCGACGCTACACCGTCCAGAACCAGACCATGACCGAAGCCGCGATCTCTCCGGGGTTTGCTCGCGATCTGTATGTGTCGTTGGGCGAGCCACTCGACGATGGGGCCTGGAGTGTGCGGCTCTATCACAAACCTTTTGTCGATTGGATCTGGGGTGGATGTTTGATCATGGCGTTGGGGGGTATCTTGGCCGTCAGCGATCGCCGCTACCGACTCGCGTGGCGTCATAAAGAGGCCGATGTGCCGGCGGCGACACAGATGGCTCGCCAGACAGTCTCATGAACCGGTTTCTCCTCCCGCTCGGGATCTTCGTGGTCGTGGTCGGTTTTCTTGCTGTCGGGCTGACACTCAACCCGCGTGAATTACCGTCTCCATTGGTCGGGAAACCGGCGCCTGATTTTTCGCTTCCGCAGCTCCATGATCAGGGAAAAGTGATTTCGTCGAACGAGCTGAAGGGCAAGGTCTGGCTGCTCAACTTCTGGGCTTCTTGGTGCGATGGCTGCAAGGTAGAGCATCCGGTCCTCGTCCACCTCGCACAATCCGGGGAGGTGCCCATCTACGGCATGGACTATAAGGATCAACGGAACGAGGCCCTGACATGGTTGAGAGAGTGGGGCAATCCCTATCAGGTCGTCGCCGTGGATGAGTCGGGGCGCGTCGGCATTAATTACGGTGTCTACGGGGTGCCGGAAACCTATGTGATGGATAAGGCAGGGGTCATCCGCTACAAGCAGATTGGACCGCTGCGTGATGACATCTTGCAAGGGAAGATTTTGCCCCTGGTCAGGGAGTTGCAGAACCAATGAGATGGCTCTTGGTGATCATCCTTCTCATCCCAAGTCTCGCAGCGGCGGAAGAGGCCAGGCCGCTTGCTGATAACCCACAGGTTGAGGCGCGATTAAAAACCCTCGCCGTAGAGCTTCGCTGCCTGGTCTGTCAGAACCAGACGTTGGCCGATTCGAACGCGCCGTTGGCCGAAGACTTGCGCCGAGAAGTTCGCGAGATGATCACGAAAGGTATGAGCGACCGGGAAATTATCGACTTTCTCGTGCAACGGTACGGCGACTTTGTCTTGTACCGGCCACCGTGGAAAGCCACCACTACCCTGCTCTGGCTGGGACCGTTCCTCTTGCTGATCGCAGGCGCGACAGCATTGGTGCTTGCGCTACGCAGGAGACAGAAGAAGCTTGTCGACGTGACATTGTCGGAAGCCGAGCACAACCGTGTCGCGCAACTGCTTTCCGAAGGAGCCAATCGCCCTTGACCATCATATTCTGGCTTATCGCATCGACCATGACCGTTCTCGTCCTCGGGCTCCTGTTGTGGCCTCTGCTGAAGCGCACAGCGACCGCCGCAGCGAGAGAGCAGGAGAAGACACTGTCTATCTTCCGACAGCAGTTCGCCGAATTAGTGCAGGACCGCGCAAACGGTGTGCTCACCGACGAACTGTATCAGCAGGCGCGACGTGAGCTCGAACGCCGCCTGCTGGAAGAAACGGGCGTCACGGAGACGACATCCACAATGGCACGGCGACAGGTGAGTAGCAGGCCTGTGGCTCTTGCAGTTGCCATCATCATCCCGACTGTCAGCGGGTTGCTCTATTGGGAACTCGGGAATCCTCTCGCCATGACGCAGCCAACCGCAGCGTCGCTGTCTACGCAAGGGAGTTCAGAAGATGCTCATCCGTCCGCTGAGGCACTCGACGCACTGGTCGAGCGGCTGAAGCAGAAAATGGAGGAGAATCCGAATGATGGTGTGGGGTGGGTATTGCTCGCGCGTTCGTACGTGGGAATGGGTCGTTACAGCGAGGCTGTGCCGATCTTCCAGAAAGCCGTGACACTGATTCCTGATGATGCCCAGTTACTCGCCGATTATGCCGATACCTTAGGCGTCGTCCATGGTCGCAAGTTGGAGGGGCCGCCCGAAGTCTTGATTCAACAGGCGCTGAAGATCGATCCACACAATGTGAAGGCGCTGATGTTGGCAGGGACCGTGGCGTTCAACCGAAAGAATTATGCGCGCGCGGCCAAGGACTGGGAGCAAGCTCGCGCGAACCTTCCTGCGGACGTAGACCCGGAAATGACGCAGCAACTGATGGCTGCCATCGCAGAAGCCCGGAGCCAACTTGGTGGCGGTCAAGAAATGGTGTCCGCGTTTACGGAATCGGCGGCGCCGGCCCAGCCAACTGGGCAGACCGGACAGCCGCGTGCGATCAGAGGCACGGTGACTGTGGCGCCGAGCCTGGCCGGCAAAGGGTCCGCGACGGACACGTTGTTTGTGTTTGCACGCGAGGTGAGTGGCCCACCGATGCCTGTGGCGATCGTGCGGGCGACGAAGAAAGATTTACCCTTTACGTTCCAGCTCGATGACTCGACCAGCCCCATGCCGTCCAGAAAACTCTCCGGCTCAGGAACAGTGGTGATTGTGGCCCGTCTGTCGAAGTCCGGCCAGGCCATGCCACAAAGTGGAGACCTAGAGGGGACGAGTCAGCCGGTGAAATCTGGAGTGGATGGGATCACCGTCGTCATCGATCGTGAAAGACCCTAGCGCAGGGACGCCCACATTTCTCTCTCCTCTATTTTTATTATTACCGCGCTGCGCTAGCTTCTGCCGCTGATCCTTCGCACAGAGTACCTTAGCCGGATGCTGAAAAAGACCGCCAGCGGCGTTCTCGCTTCGCTCAGAGGCACCCCCGTACCGAACAGAGTACGCATCGCCTCTTAGCTTGCCCTGGCCTTACTGGACAGCCTTTTGGTGCATCCTGCGCCCGCAGCCTGCTGGAGAAACACAATCCTCGAAGCCCTCATGCGGTCCTAAGCCAAGACCGCTAATTAGGGCACTCAGCTTGCCGCATTCAGCCATGAAATTTATTGTACAAACCCCCTTGACATTTTCTGTTGTATGTTGAGATACATGTGCGCTGTACGCGAAGCAACGAGCTCACTCGAGACCATAAAAAGTGTCTTAACAAAGGAGCATTGTACATGGCCGACAAATTCTGGCTGAGATGTGGTCTGCTCGTCTGCAGCGTACTGCTCGTCGTGACGGTGCCCGCGTATACGGAACCGACGGCGCCAGCCGGGCAGGCCGGACAGTCGCTTGCGATTACCGGCAAGGTGATTATGGGGCCGAGCCTGGCCGGCAAGGGGTCCGCCACGGATACGTTGTTTGTGTTTGCACGCGAGGTGAATGGCCCACCGATGCCTGTGGCCATCGTGCGCGCGACGAAGAAGGATTTACCCTTCACGTTCCGGCTGGATGACTCGACCGGCATGATGCCGTCGAGAAAACTCTCCGACGTAGGAACGGTGGTGATTGTGGCCCGTCTGTCGAAGTCCGGCAAGGCCATGCCAGAAAGTGGGGATCTGGAGGGGATGAGTCAGCCGGTAAAGCCGGGAGTGGATGGGATCACCATCGTCATCGATCGTGAAAGACCATAGCCCCAGGAAGCCCATGTCTCTCTCTTCTATTATCATCACCACGCGGCGCGACCTTCTGCCGCTGACAGTTGCTCAAGTCCTTAGGGCACGCAGCTTGCAGCAGTCAGCCTAGAGATTATTTTGCACAAAATCCATTTTTTTTGCGCAAATTCCATTGACAGGTGAAGGATGTTGAGATATATGTGCGCGCACGCTAAGTAACAGGCTAACTCAAAACGATAAAAGTCACAAAATACATTCTCTTGACCAAGGAGCAGTGCGCTTAACCAAGGAGAAATGGAAATGGTTGTCAACAAATCCTGGCTAAGATATGGGCTACTGTTCTGCGGCCTATTGCTCGCGGGAACGGCGCAGGCGGATTTCCCCAGCGTCCCCAAGGAAACCTACGAGGCGCTGAAGCTCGACCGGTCAGCCAGTCCCAAGGAGTTGCACGAGGCGCTGGTGAAACGCTACCTGGATCCAGCCGAAGGCTTTGGGAAAGGGAAGTACGGCCAGTATTGGGAGCCGATCCCATCCAGTAAGTACCTGGACCCTGGTTCCTTCTACAAGCCACCGACCTCGGTTAAGGATATCGCGACACGCCAGCAGTGTGTGAAATGCCACACCGACGAGTCGCCGGGCTGGGTGGCTATGTGGAAGAGGAGCGCCCACGCCAATCTGGACAAGATCCGCAAGCTCACCCCCAAAGATGACACCTACTACAAGAAAGCGAAGCTGGAAGCGATTGAGGGGAACCTGCGCTCGCTGGGCAAACTCGGCGCAAAAGAGCAATTGAAAGAAGTTGGCTGCATTGACTGCCACTATGATATCAACACGACGAAGAAGGCGGACCATCGCAAGGACATCCGAATGGCCACCGCCGACGTGTGTGCCAACTGCCACCTGCAGGAGTTCGCCGAGCGCGAGTCCGAGCGCGACACTATCACCTGGCCGAAGAACCAGTGGCCGAAGGGCCGTCCGTCACACGCGCTGGACTACAAGGCCAATGTCGAGGTGGAAGTCTACGCCGGGATGTCGCAGCGCGAGATCGCCGACGGCTGCACCCAGTGCCACATCAATCAGAACAAGTGCGACATGTGCCATACCAGGCATGAATTCTCGGTGGCTGACTCGCGCAAGCCTGAGGCCTGCGGCACCTGCCACAGCGGCGCCGACCATATCAACTGGGAAGCCTACACCATGTCGAAGCATGGCAAGCAGTATGAGGCCAAGGGGAAGAGCTGGAATTGGAACGTGGAACTCAAGGACGGGCTTGCCAAGGGCGGGCAGGCCGCACCCACCTGCGCGAGCTGTCACTTGGAGTACCAAGGGAAGTTCACTCACAACGTGGTGCGTAAAGTCCGCTGGGCGAACTATCCCTTTGTGCCAGGCATCCGAGAAAACATTAAGACCGCTTGGGCCGATAAGCGCCTGGATGCTTGGGTCAAGACCTGTACCCAGTGCCACTCTGAGAGCTTCGCCCGTGCCTACCTAGAGTATATGGACAATGGCACCTACTCGGGGCTTGACAAATACGATGAGGCGCACGAGATAGTCCATAAGCAGTACGAGGGTGGTCTCCTCACCGGCCAGAAGACTAACCGACCGGAGCCTCCGAAGCCGGTCCCGGAAGGGTTCGAGCAATTCTTCCAAATTTACTGGTCGAAGAACAACAACCCTGCAGCGATCGAGCTCAAACTCTTTGAAATGGCTGAGGACCATCTGGTGCAGCTGCACGTGGCTCTCGCCCACCAACATTGGGGGTTCACCTATACCGTCGGCTGGGCGGCGATGAACAGGGCTTATGTCGAAATCATGGACGAGGACACCAAGCTCAAGGAGAAGCTGGCTCTGCAGGAACGGGTGGCCAAGCTCGAGCAGAGCAAAACGAGCCTGCTTGACTTCGACGGAACGGGCGGGAAGATTACGCTCGGTAGCTTGGGTGGCGGCATACTGCTGACGGGCGGCATCGCGCTCGCCGGATGGAGCAGGCGCAAGAAGAACAGGCGGTGACAACGGGCGCAGCGCAGACGATGGAAGGAGCGCTGACGCGACCAAGCAACAGAATCCTCCCGTCACTGGGAATCTTCCTGGTGGCGGGAGGTTTTCTTGTGCTCAGTTGGCTCGCGTACTTGTCGCTCAGTCCAGGGTCTGCACCCTACCACTACCAGTTGGCGGAAGAGGGCGGCGTCGATAAGTTCGGCAAGCTCGGACTCGACGCTTGGCCAGACCTCGGCATCAGCAAGCACGAGATTCGGGTCGAGGGTGTGGACCAGCCGCTGGCGGTGGGGTATCTTGCGCGTCGCGGCGATGCAACGTCCGTCATGCTCGGCTGGGAAAACCGCAGCGGCGAGCCAGTGGTCTTCGTCGACGGCAAGCTCTCCGAGCTGACCGTGTTGGCGGCGGCCATCACTAAGCATGTCCCTAAAGACGCGGTCATCCTTGCATGGTGGGACACCTCGCGTCAGATCAAATTGCTGACGGGGTACGAGACGGTATTCATCTCGCATCTCGGCGAGCCCCATATCACGCCTTTGCCCTGGCGCGCCAGAAGCGGAGCGATCGAGAAATACGAACGCGAGTTCTGGAGAGCCCCGCCAAGCGCCGAAGAGAGTCAGAAATTCCAACGTTTCGCCGACGCGCTGGCGGCGGATCCGAAAGAGGGCGCGGCAATGCTGCGCGAACTGAGTGGCGGGCGCGAGGCCTATGTTGCGGTTCATCTCTCGGACCTCTACAAGCTCGGGCTGATGCGCCCCGATCGTCTCGGTGTCGCCTATAAGGACTTCCCTTTGCAGGGCGGCGACGTACATGGACTGAGCGGGATGGTGAAGCGCTGGCTGGTCGACAACAACTACACTGGTTACACGGTGTACGGGCTCTCGGAGAACGTGGTGCGCGCCTACTTCCTGACCGATGCCAAGAGCGGCAACACACTGCTCGCGCAGATGCTGCCCTTCACGACCTCGCAGCCTCTTGAGCTGCAGGCTGTGCAGCTCGTCTATCAACAAGGTGGCTATTGGGTGTACAAGATTCCACCTACGCAGCCGTCCAGTAGCTGATTTCTTTAGTAGCCGAGGTAGGATTACTGGTCCTTGTAAATCCTTTAGACTGACGATAGAGTGAAGCCGTGAGCATTTGTTATAGTACGACCACGAGTAGTTTTTCTTAGAAAGGAGATACCGTGAAGCATTCCATGACATACGCACTCGCCGCTGTGGCGTTGTTCGCGGTCTTAGTCGGAAGCGCTGCCGCGGAGACGGCGTTCGAGGGACGGAAGAAATGCAGTAATTGCCACAAAAGTGAGGCAGACTCATGGATCAAGACCGCGCACGCCAAAGCTGTCGACTCGCTCAAAGCCAACAGGGACAAGGAAAAGAACAAAGCCATGCTCAAGGCAAAGCTCGACCCCAAGAAGGACTACGTCAAGGACAAGGATTGTATCGGCTGTCACGTGACCGGGTTCGGGTCGGAAGGCGGGTATGAAATTACGGAGCCGGACAAGTTCTTGGAAGGTGTAGGCTGCGAATCCTGCCATGGGGCAGGCCCCGACTATCGCAAGGTTCACCGCAAGGCGGGTGAGGCTTTTGAAAAGTCGAAAAAGGTCACGCCGCGCGAGTCCCTCGTGGAAGCCGGACAAGAGTTTGAGTTCATTGAGAAGTGCAACGTCTGCCACCTGAACTACGAAGGCTCACCATGGAAGGGCGCAAAGAAACCGTACACGCCGTTCACTCCCAAGGTGGACAAGAAGTATGAGTTCGACTTCGAGAAGTCCGTGCGTAACAATAAGGCCATGCATGAACACTTCAAACTAGCGGGCACGTTTGATGGTCCGCCTACCCCGAAGTTTCATGAGGAGTTCCAAAAGGATGCCAAACCGGCCGAGATAGGCAAGGAAGAGTAATGGCAGGGGGGTGGTCAGGCGGCGCCATACTTCTCGGGGCAGTTCTAGCGCTCGGATCGATTGTCGTGGTATTCGGCGGCGAGGCCGCCATATCCAGGACCGAGTTCTGCGTGAGCTGCCATTCAGAGACCTACCCTTATGAGGAGCTGAAAAAATCCTCGCACTGGGGCGCGCTCGGCGCCGATCCAGGCTGCAAGGACTGCCACGTCCCCCAGGGCTTGTCCAACTTCCACAAGGCGGTCTGGACGCATGTGGTGGATGGACTGCCGTTCCTGGTAGATGAGTTCACCAACGACTACTCTACTATCGAGAAATTCAACGAGCGACGGCCGGAGGCAGCCTACAGGGCGCGCATGAAACTGAAGGGGTGGGACAGCTCCACCTGCCGGGCTTGCCACAAGAATACAAAGCCTCCCGGCGCGTCTGCCAAAGCCGCGCACAAGAAGATGGAAACGGAGGGCGCAACCTGCATCGATTGCCATCAGAACCTGGTGCATAAGAAAGTCCCCGAGCATGACCTTACTGCCAGTCTGGCGCAGGGCAAGATGGTGTTGAAGGAGAAAGAAAAAGAGAAAGACTGATCCGGTCGTCTCTTTGGTTTCTGGAACGCTGCGACGAGAGGTATCGGCATCGGCGCTAGCAGGCTACCGAAAACCTATTTCACACGCGAGAATTACGGTGGTCGGTATGTGTGGCACGTACGGGAGAGCATACCTGCAGGATGTTCAAAAAGGCCGTCCGGCAAGGCCCCAACAAGTGAAGGGCCCCAGCGTGCCCTCTGCATACGTTAAGGGCTGCGTAATGCGAGAACGAAGCTGGCGGGGTTTTTCGGTGTGCTGCTAGATATGCCAACATTGCGGCTTAATATCGAACCTGAATTGAGCCACAGATGCGCCGGCAAGAGGAGATTTGGCAATTTCCATCGAGTTCGATCACGGCAGTCGCCGCTTGCAGAAAGACCAGCTCTTCGAGCAGTCGTGCCACCTCACCATTGGCTGGAGCCTGAAACTAGACTACGGCTATTCCGGCCAGCCATGCGCTTGCCGAGTAACTCCATATTTTGCGCAACACCGTGTGGCTCGTCCACGATCGTCTAATCGCGGGAGCTACGTGAGCCTTGAGTTGCCTGACGCCTCCCTTGTCGCTCCCGCCGGGCCGTCACCTCGTCGCCTACTCAGAGCGAACCCGCTACCGCAGCCCCGCGCTCCCGTTTTTCAGGTAGTCACAGGCCGTGGCGGTCACGGGCTATCCCTGATTGTTCTTCCTCGGCAGCCCAAGAAAACTGCACCAGCCAGGTTGCTCATGGTCCCGACTGGCCTCAGTCGACTTGATGCGAGACCGGCTAAGCGTTAGATTTCGAACACAAGAGAGCCTATTGCACAAATCCCGTTGACATCTGATGCATGCTGAGGTGTACATGCGTTATACGCTAAGAGGTGGTGCCAGGGGCTCTCACGTCATGCCCTGTGAGGAGCGCGGCGGGGGTCGGGTTATGCGGCGTACTCAGTCGGCCTGTGCCAGTGAGTGGAACCTGCTGGGCGCCACGCACAATTTATTGAAGCTGTGACGGCACGCCAGACCCTTGCCGGATACGAAGGGTGGCAGTCATCTGTTCCCTAGCATGTTCCTGTCCAACCCGACAATCGAGTCTATGCAACTGGCGCAAGAGGGGCTGAAATCAACGAGGTCGAGAATGCTACGCCACTTCCCACAAATTAATGTCGCGTATGCTCATAGGAAACGGGATTACGGTATCGCGGCATTTACTTTTTTTTGCGTAGCGATCTGTATGATTTTTGAAGTAAGCGGGAGTGTTGGAAGACAGTATGCCCTCGGGGTTATCGCTCTGGTAAGTCTAATTGTGATGTTGCTCGGTGAAAATAGAGAAGTAAGAATGCAGGTTATCGTTGCTGTCGCCTTTACCGCACTCGGTGAGTACGTTGCTTCTGTCTATATGGGTGGGTACACCTATCGGTTTGAAAACGTACCGGCCTATGTGCCGCTCGGTCACGGAATGG
>VBOL01000184.1 GCA_005887945.1 Nitrospirota bacterium | reverse complement strand
GAAACATCATGAGTAGGACACTAGGTCGCAACGTCGCAAGAAGTTCCTGTCGGCCGGTCTAGCATTGGTGAGTGATTGTTGCGTGCGGAGGAGGCGACGACGGATCGGACTGGATTACTTCGGTCGATAACTCATCGAGGGCCAGGTCTGGCGAATCTCTGCCGCCTGCTGGTCGGCCGTAACGCGCTCCCGGAGCATCCCTCTCACATCACGCTCTTCGGAGAAGCCTCCACATCCGAGACGCCCAGTGCGAGATGAAACCTCTTCATGGCTCTCCTCTCAAGAACGCGCACGGGCGAGTTGATGGGCGCTATATCTCCGCGCTTGACTGCTCGGTCAGCCAGGCTTCGAACGCTTTACGGAGCATGCGTTTATGGCGTGGTTGATACCCAGGGATGCTGGAATAATCTTCCAACTCCAGCATCTTCTGAATCATGATCACAGTATACGACGCACCTTCAGCCTCGTGATCCTTGTGCCACACGGCAAGACGACTCTCAGACTCGCCCGTCTGGCCCTCATCGAAGACATGCCACTCACAGTCTTTCGAATATCGAAGGTAGGCCATGAAGACTACTCACAACGATGAACAAACCGCGCGCGCGGACGAGGCGAGTTAGGATCTTGATACCATTTTCTTCCGGCGTGTGGTGAGAAGGCAACCAGTCCTTGTTACCCTGCTTCGACTGTGACGTCTGTGGTCACCGAGTTCGCAATAAAGCATTCGCTATGGGCTCGCTCATGGAGCGCAGTAATCTGTTCCGGAGTCGGAGCAGTCGGCCCTCCGAATACAATCCGAGGACGCAAAATGACCCGCGTTATGGCAAGCTTTCCCTTCTGGTTCTTTTCCAAAAATCCCACGGCATGATCGCTGTACCGAGCGACGACGAACTGTTTCTTGGCCGCCACTGCCAAGAAGGTCAGCATATGACAGCTCGACAAGGCCGCCACGAGGGCTTCCTCGGGATTCACGTGAGCGGGATTCCCACGGTAGGCAGGTGCGGCTGAGGCAGGAACCCGAACACCACCTTCGAAAACCAACGCATGGTCTCGAGTATACGACTCGTAGGAAAAGCCCTCCGTGTCCCTCTTCCACTCTAGCGTGACCTTGTGTTCAGACATCGGCCAAACCCTTTCTGATAAGTTAGTTGATAATGGCAACACGAATTGACGGCAGATGCACGTGCGCCGGATCTACGGCAGGCTACTTCGGAGAAAGTAACGTGTCAACAGCAGAACTGCGAAATGGTTGTATTTCAGAAGCAACCACGGCGCTCTGACAGGGGAATCAGAAAAGGATGATGTTCCCGATGCTCTGACCTCGAATTGATGTGTCCAACACTTCAGTAATACGTCCCCTCTGGGCAGCGGGAAGAGTTATCCAACCGAGACAGAATGTCAGAATCTAAATCCACGCAGAAATACTACAGTTTTAGACTGTCCAGGGACAACATGCTCTCTAAGCCTTAACTCCTTGTCCCCCCTCCCGTCTTGTCCAATCCCTCAAACCATTTGAAATACTTGCTGTTTGTTCGCCTCGTGATGTTTGGCAAACCATTTGCGGGTTAGAAAAGCAAAGGCAGACCTCGGAAAATGCCATAACCGGCAGAAAGAAGTCCGTCGGCGCGCTGTCGCACAAGCACGACCATTGTTATCACTTGTTATCACTCGGAGGTGCGCAATGAAGAAAACTAGGATCGCGATCGCGACAATCTGTCTGCTCTGGGCGGCAGTCGCGATTGTCCTCACCAGTGAAGCCGCGACCACCTTTGCAGGTGCGATCGTAGGTATTGATCAAGCCCAGAGGACGATCACATTCCAGACGATGGACGGACAAACCTGGACGCTACCGGTGGCCGATTCCAATATTCTGAAGCAAGAGCAGATCGCCAAGGGCGATCGGGTCAGGATCGAGGTCGATTTGAGCGGAAGCGACTTGAGCGAGAGAATCACTAAGATCACCAAGATTCGCGAGGGTCAACTGTTCGGACCAACCCAATCCCGCGATGAGGTCAGGCCGTGACGTCAGAGACGAGAGAATGAATGATGGGTCGCCGCTTCTGACGAGAATTGAATCGCCGTGCAGAGACATACACCGAGAAATAAGCAAGTAGGGAATCATGGGCAAAACTCTCCGGAATAAATCGGCCATCGTTGCTGTGGTGACCTTCTTGCTCACCTGCCTAGGGTTTCTCTCACAGCAAGGTCTCGCTGCAGAGCTTCCCCGCATCATCGACGGCTCAAATGTCACGTTCCTTTACCAGATCACCGTTCCCGGCGAAGCCGGGTTTGAAGTTCGAGATTTTGGCCAATTCGTCCAGGGACGACACCAATTGCTGCCGGCTTTGGAGCGGGTGGTCACTGGCATGAAGACAGGCGACGAGAAAAAAGTCGAGCTTTCTGCGGAGGAAGGCTTCGGTCCTTATGATGCGAAGAAAAAGAAAACCGTTCCGAAGAGCGACCTGCCAGATGGGACAAAGGAAGGAGATGTCCTCAAGGATCGCGCCGGTCATGAGGCAACAGTGACCCAGTTGTCAGACAGGTCCGCAGTGATGGATTACAATCATCCGCTGGCTGGAAAGCCCCTTAGCATGAAGATTACGATCTTGCGAGTGGATGATCCGTCATGACAGTTTAATTAGGAGGTGCGCTATGAACGAACGACATGTTGTGGGAAACGGACTACTAAAATTCCCGATCGCCCCCGAAACTCATCACATGAAAAAATGGAGCAGATCCGTTGCCATAGTGCTGATCGTGACCTTTATGGGCTTGACCATGATCCCGCCGGGATCGACCCTGGCTGAAAATCAATCGTCCAGCACGGACAGTTCAGACGGCACTGGGATACAAGTGGCAAGTTGGCTCCTCACGGTTCCCTATTGTGCCGGCAAAAGTGCATTCGCTATCGCAGGCAGCGTCGTCGGTGGCCTGGGATACGCGTTTTCTGGGGGAAACTCAGAAACGGCACAGTCCATTTGGACTAAAACCGTCTATGGGACATACATCCTCCGACCAGCACATCTCAGAGGCGAAGAACCGATCCAGTTTCTCGGCAAGGCTGACGGTGACCAAAACGAGCCCATGAAGCGTGCCGCAGTGACATCCGAACCATCGAAGAAGTGAGACTTTGAAGGAGCTTATCTATCTGAAAACGTTGCACCAACGGTGGGCGGCTGGGCGGGGCTGAGGGGTGTGATCAGGCTGAACCAAAAGACTAGTGGAGCTTGTGTGTATTCAAGGTCCTTTGGTTCGAATACAAAGGAAGGCTTCTGCGAGAATTTCGCACTCGGCAACCCGGCTCGACATAGATCCGAGTGAATATATCCCAATGTTGTCAAGAAGGTGATTCCTCAGGACTCGAGCATCGTGAGACCGTGTCTCGAAACCTTGGAGGGATCCGATGAAAGCCACAACGTCGTGCAGATGGGCCATCACGCTCAGCCTCATCAGCATGTCCGCCGCTGTCGTGGGTGTCACACCAGTACATTCCCAGTCAGCAGCCGCCCCAGGATCGATGGGATTGCGTCCTGGCGGAAGCCAGGAGACCCCCATACCGGCAAAGCCGAGGGGTTCCCATCCCGATGGTACCATGCGAAGTATGCGACCCTCTGATATACCTGGCCAGACACCGGTGCCAAGTGAGCGGACACGGGCACTAGAAGAGCGGCTGCGAAGTGGGCAGATGGAGCGGCCGATTGCCCAAGGTCAGATAAGTGACTGGTTGGAGCAATTGCATAGCGGCTCAGCAGAGAGCTCAACTGGTGAAACAGCCCCCGGGCAGTCGGTTCAGGGAAATATGTCGGATTAAGTCGATAGTCCGCGGTGGGCCACCGACACGTTGATCGCGCTCGGTAGATTGCTGGATGACGCTCCCGAGACCTGCCACATCACTTATCAAAGACTGCATGAACTGCCTCGAAACCAGTCGAGCCTGGCTTTCCTCCGATACAGTTCGTTCGCCGCCCTCGGACGAGGCGATTGGAAAAGGAGAATGTCTCCGTTTTCCCATCTATTGTTGAGCTTGCACTTGCACACTTCGGAAGGCAGAAGTGCCGAGAGGCTACCTCTTGAGAAGGAAGGTGTCGTCAGATACGAGGATGTCGAGCTTAGGGAAGATTTCCGAAGGGATAGGGCCAGGTCTTGTAGTCACACCTTTCGTGGACCCGTCTCACTCCGGTAGAAGTGAAACGGCTTTTCCATCATGTCACTGGTGATGCCTGGCCCCATCCTCTATGTTCGTGCGAGCCTCCTTTGAGATGTTTCAACGCCCTGTCTGCCTATAAACCATAACCCTGGGGTGAACTCCGCAACGAAGCGGGGCAACAAGTAGGCACGGGGGGTTGCCTTCTCTTCAAACGGTTACAGTCTGTCACACTAGAAGTTTGGCGCGACGTTGTGTTCAGCGCATATCATTCGTGCTTCGAAGGTAGTGACATACGGGTTCTCGCTGATTTTGACGAGCCTGGAAGCCCCCGCGCTTTCCTTGCGCACCAATGGTGAGGCACCCTGCATCAGCGCTTCTTTGGGGAACCTATACAGATCTCCGCTCCCCACTTCCACATAGGCTCCCGGCTCATTGATGTCGTGCCAGGTCATCTCGGAAAGCCATGCAGTTGAGCGAGGTTCGATCGATGTTAATTTTGCCTGCTGGTGGGCCATTTCCCTGTCTCCTTTTCTTTCAAGTTACCCCCGTGCCTACGAGATCACGTTTCAGGTACGTCTTCCGCGAATCGCTACCCAGCATGAAGGGCCATTTGAGCAAAGAAATCACCCGCGCGTTTCCCCATTTCATCAGGCGTAAGGTCTTCTTTGTGGGTCGCCAGGGTCCACTTGTGGCCGAATGGGTCAGTGAGCTGGCCGCATCGATCGCCCCAGAACATATTGGCCACCGGCATATCCGCTTTCGCCCCAGCTGACACAGCGCGGGTGAAGGCGTGGTCCGCATCTTCAACATAGAGATACAGGCCAACGGGCGTGCCTCCAAAGCTTTGCGGCCCTCGACATCCCATCTCGGGATGTTCCTCACTCAGAAAGATGATCGAATCCCCGATCCTGACTTCCGCGTGCATGATGCTTTTCTCATCTGGTCTGAGAAAGCGCATCCGCTCCTCCGCACCGAACGCGCGTTTATAAAACCCGATAGCCTTCTCAACACCCCGCATGGTGAGCGTCGGGGTGACGGTATGAAAGCCGGTCGGAACTGGGTTTGCTAATGCTGTCATCGCGTCCTCCTTTCTAAAGCCTGCGGATTAGAAATGCCTTGATGAGGTTCTGAGACACGATCGGAACACTTACCCGACACGTTGACGATCAATCTATCTTTCCAAGCACAATAGACGTATGGCGGCGTCATCTCCCCTTGAACCGCGCACAGACCAGCAAGGTTTATGCCGCTAATGGATACCTGATTAGAATGAGACGTACCGCGACGGAGGAAGTGAATGGAACCCCACGGATCAAGTGAGGAGATTGGTTCGGCAGGGCAACTCCACGACCTTCAAATTCAGAGGTGACCACACAGAGGACCAGAGAACAATTTGTCCGGCACTAGCAAGGCCGGATAAAGCCGAGACTGCAAATGACCCGGTGTTTCTATAACTTCTAGTTGACCCCGCCTTCCGGAAAGAATGTTCCGCCACAGACAAAATGTCAGCTGCAAAAGTCTCATGGCAAAGGGAAATGCCTATGCAGAAGGTTTTCGCCATTGGGCGGCGAGAGGGATCTCTTCTTTCCGACACTCTCGTGGTGAACTGCAGGAAGGATTAAAACGGAGGGTGGAACCATACTGCGTCATACAATCAATGTGATGAACTCTTCTAGGAGAATATTGTCGCGAGGGAGCAGGCCTGCTGGCCTGCGCGTTCAGCATCGGGGTTGTGCCCTCCGCCATTCCAATCCACGCGACCGAACCGCCGCGCGCGGACGAGGAAAAAATGGTTCCTTGTATCTCTCGGCGTGGTGGGCGGCAGGAGGGATTGAGGTCGCATCTGTGCAGGCCGCGCTTGCCGGAGTAGCGGACTTGCGTAGCTAGCTCAGTCCGATGGCGAAGACTTTGGCTGCTTTTTTCACATCCCGCGGCTTGACCCATAGAATGGCGCCGAAGCGTCCCTGGCCGGCACAGAGGCCGGTCACCGCGGTCATGTTGATCCTGGCTGAACCAAGTCGATCAGTCAGGTCAGCCAGCGCTCCCGGGCGATCATCGCCGTCCACCAGCAAGCACATTTTCGGTCCCTGCATTTTCAACTTATGCTCTCTCGCTACGTTCTTGAAAGCGATGGGATCTTCCGGCACCACATCCACTTGTGTGCGGCGATTCCGAGGAAAGGCATGCACGGCCATCAGATTCACTCCGGCCTCACGCAGTGGAGCAAGCATGCCGGCTAATGTCCCGGGTTTATCTGCAATTTGCACCTTAAAATATTGGGCGGTTCGAATCAGATCGGCCATCATACCCTCCTCTACCCGCCCGAATAGCGGGTATCATCCGACAGGAAATGCTTCACGCGAAAACAATGTGTATTGGAATGATCATCACAATCACTTACCTCCGCAGGCGTCTCGCAATGATGGGATAAGAGTTGCCTTAACATAGCCTAGGCGCTAACTAGGCGAAATGCAACCGGTAACTTCCATTTTCGGGTGCAGAGTTGCGGCTTCTGACGGTTTTTCTTGGAGATGGTCCCCTGTCCTTTTAGCCATCTCCAACTGATCCTCTGTTCGATGAAAGGAGTGTCCCCCGAGCCGCGGACGGGGCAAAAATGATCCGCTACACCTTTTTCACTTTAAGAAAGATGCCGCTTGATCGCATCATAGATCTTTCGCGCACGGACCTCATTTCCTGTGACACCGACCCGAACCGTCAGACTGGTTCTGGAATCCGAGAGGGATTCCAGGTCGATCCACACGTGTTCCCCGTCGGCAAACTCCGATTCCACATGCGCGGACAGTTTATCAACTTTGTCTTCCAGGCGCTTCAGTTCTAGTTCAGCCAAGGCGGCAACGGTAGCCTTGTGTACAACGGACATCTCGTAGTTCACCTCGTCATTCAACTTCCCCATCACATACACCGCTCCGGCAGCTCCCCCCGCTGCGCCAACAACCAACGAGAGACAACCGGAACAGAGAAACGCAAGCACCGCACAGAGCACGAAGCCGGGCACCCGCGAGCACCATACCTTACCGTGAGCGTTGGAACGCATTGTCGGCGTTGTCATATGAAAAGCCCTCATGACCTAATGGCATGAATCGGCCGACGAGACCGATGAGAATCCGCGAGCGAACAGCAACAAGAGAACCGAAACGGTTCCCAACATTGTTGTTTTCCGCGATCATCTGGAATTCTATTGGAGTACACCGGGCAAGACAACCGCCGCGCGCGGGCGAGTTCAGCCACATGGTATCTGGCGCCTTGGCTTTCTCACTTATCACACGAGACGGTCGGTCGTTCACTGCGCAGGACGCCCACGTGCCTGCATCGGTTCGTCCACAACAGCCTTCGTCAAATCGGCGTGCTGCTGGGACACCTGCGCCAAGGTCGGCTCGCGCGCATTTTCGACGGTGAAGCGGTAGCCTTTCCCCCTGGAGAGTCGCTGAGGAATTTCCACAAGCACGCGCCCGATGTAACGAATCTCGCCCGCCATACTGGCAAAGACCAAATCCAACTCGCCGCCGAGCCCCGTCACTCCTTCCTCGCGAAAGCTTCTGATGAGATACTGTCCTGATCGCAACCGGGAGATGAAAATCCGCTCTTCTCCGGACTTCGCATCGAGCCGATACTTTTCTACATAAGGACCTTCGCCGTTGGGGTCGCCTGGCTGGATCCGCACGATGTCGAATTCATAGGAAGAGCCGGAGACGTTGTGTCCTGTGGCGTGCTCGTCTGACGCAACCTTTTCCGATTGCACCAGCACCGAGCCGATGACCACGCCCCATTCCGGCCCAGGCGGTGTGATGCGCTCACCGGACATGTCGAGCGGCGTGGTACAGGATGCCAAGCCGAATAGCACCGCGACGGAGGTCATCGCAATAGCGGTCGCCCGCCGCACGGACCCCTCGCACGTCCGCTTCTTGGTCCCTGTTCCGATTTCAGCCGACAGTACCTGTATCATGAGATCGTAGTGATTGAGTGCGGGCGAAACAACGGTCCCTGATTCTTTCTCCTGTTTGAAATTTCAGGTGTTTTCATGAGAGGGAACCGAGGGGAGGCTACTTCGCAGAAAGGAGCCTGTCAACAGCAGGATTGGCGAAATGGCTGGATTTCAGGAGGCAGCCGCCGCGCGCGGACGAGGCGATCAGAAATGAAGAATGTCGCCGTATCCCTGACATATCCGCACGTCTGTAAACGCTACGCGCACCACAGATGTTGCCGAAAAGGTTCCTGCCCAAGTGCTTGGTTACCCCTGACGAAACGACTGCGGCGAGACCAGTCCAATGGTGGTGTCCTGAATGGGGTTATGCAGCCGATTGATTCCTTCGCGGCAATACCCAAGTGGCAACCACCGGCAACCGCCGCAAATGGAGGGCAGATCATCCCCCGTCACTGAAGTTTGAATCCGCGCAAGAATGTCGTGCCAGCGAAGACGATCCCCTACCTTCAGCCCGAGTCTCCGCAGCACCTCGTGATCCTGTTCAATCATCTCCTCCTCCGACCTCTCGCCGTTGAGCATGCAGCCAGATGGGTGACGGTGTGGACAGGCCGCACAGACCGCATCCGGAGACGCAAGAACTTCAACCAGCACCTCGGGGTAATCGGTTAACGTACGGTGGATTGCGGCCATATTCGCGATAAATTCAGAACTGTACCCTTCCCCGCGAAACCCTTGCAGGCACAAGAGCGTATGGCCTCGGAGGCGAACCGAAGCGGAAGAATCGTCGTCCCTAACGAGATCGGCCATGGTGATAGAACCTCATGGAACTGCGAATTGTGCCACCGCAAGCCAGCCGAGTCAAAACAACCCTCAAGCCTCCCTGCTCGGCCCATGCCATCGGCGCTTAGAAATGGTGACACCAGTTCCTTGCTGTCAAGAGTGAGGACTCGATTCGTTCACACAATATTTCATCGCACAGCAGGCCCCATACAGCGACAGGCCAAGAATGCCAAGAGTATTCTCATCAAAAAATCCCAACCTCTTTTAATTTTCTCCCGGAAAAGGAAAATCTTCCCGATTTTCCCTTCGGACTGGGCGACTCCCGCAGGAGCGCTCCCGCTGCCCGTTCGCCACCGATTGACGAGGCCGCTTACGGGGGATTATCGTAGGATAGCCTGAGAATGACGGGGACGAAGATTCAACGCCCCCTTGTGCTCTCTCCGGGTGAGGTTCTCTAGGCTCTGCCGTTCCGATAGGACAGAGTACCGACCCACAAGTGTACTCGCTGAAAAAGATACACTTTCAGCGAGTGACGCCTCCGAACACCATGGAAGGAGGTCTCGCCGTGGAATCTACCAAGAAACGACAGGACTGCAAGAAATCTAAGAGTGTGGTGATTTCTCAAGGTACCAGCGACCTGAGCCTCCCATTCCGGAGGATCAGGGGTGATTACGAGAGGTCCGCTCCTGCCTCACGACACACGGTCGTTGATGCGGGATGACTGATTGCGCATCCAACGAAAGGGAGGTCGTGCTCATGCCTATGTATGAATATAAGTGTCTGGACTGTGGGAAAGAAGTGGAGCTTTCCTTGCGCTTGCAGGATCACGAGAGCGGGTCGGTTGCCTGTCCGTCTTGCAACAGCAAGCGCATGGAGCAATTGATCTCCAGCGTCATGGCCAAGACAAGTCGGAAGAGTTGAACGGTCGGAGGTTCGCACTCAACTCGCGGCTCCCTACTGGCCGCACCAGAGCGTGAACCGCCCTTCCGTAAAGACGACAACGCGGGACATTCTGGATTTCCAGAGGCGTCGTTTTACGTCACGACGCCCAGAGAATCAGAACGGCCGGTCATTCCCCCTGGACGTTTTCTCAGTTTTTGACTAGTGGAGAAACAGCCGGTGCGGAGGCGCCGCCGCGGGCGGGCGAGGCGAGAATCCCGCATCTAGTCCGGTTGTTGATCGATTACTGCTTTGATGGAGAAGAATCGCCGAACCCCGACCCCCAAGAACACGAGACCTATCACCAACGACACCACACCCAGTAGTTGAATGCCGGGCAACTCAAGCCACCACACAGCCGGAATGCCGACGATGAAAAACCCCAGCGCGGTCCTGATGTATGACAGCAGCGTGCGCTCGTTCGCCAGCTCAGTTCGTTGCCGAGCCAGCCGGTCTCGAGATGTGTCCAAGTTCTCGGGCATGGGCGATCCGCAAATCCTCGCCAAAACGATACCCCTTCAGAGAGCGAAGCTCAACAGAGCAGGAGAGAAGGCTGGGCGAAGAAGAGAAGACGCGCGCGGACGAGGCGAGCCTCTACTTTCCGCCTTGGACGGAAAGTTCCCAGCGGTAGCCATCAGGATCGTGGAACCATAAGCCCATGTGAGGTGAGCCGGGCGACTCCGGGCCGATTTCGTTGCCAGGATCTTCCATCTTGACCTTGTGCTTCTTCAAGTGCTCAAGCGCCTTTCGTAACGCGGTCATGGTCGGCAGATGAAACGACATGTGACCAATCGTTTTCGGTGACGGTTTACCCTTCGACAAGACGATTGTCACATTGTCGTTGCCAACTGCAACGCCCTCTTCGAACTCAAACTCCTTGCGCAATCCCAGCACGCGCACAAACCATTTCGCGCTGCGCCGCGGATTACGGACGGCTATTCCGAAGTGACCGACAGTACCAATTGTGAACGGGACCTTCATGGCTGCTACCTTAGCGGAACACATGAACGCTTGCCAAGTGCGTGCCGGCGAAGGGTCGCATCCAGGCCTGAAGGGAACTCATTAGGCATGCACTTTCTACGGCCGTTCCAGCGCTGCCCTCCAGAACTCTTTTGTCCGGATGAGGCCCGCCGCCTTATCAATTCGTCTTCTACGATATGGTCGTGATGCCCGGCGTCATCATACTCTTCGTGTCAGGTGCATGGATGATCGCGGAGAGCTGGGACGGATCGGGATTTGTGCAGCATCCCTGGCCGGCCGGTAAGATTTAAATCTGCTGTTCGTGGTTCGAAGGCAATAGGTCGCGCGGCTGAACTTTATTCACCTCCGCCGCCTCACGAACGAGGCGCTGGCCCAGGGCTCCGCGACGCCGGAACTCACCCCCGCCCGACAAGAACACGCCCCCGACCCGCCCCGCGCTGACGAGGCGATCAGAAAAGCAGAATTTCTCCGTTTTGCGGATCCACCGGGCGTCTGTTGGGGCAAAATGTTTATTAACACCTTTTTCAGGCTCTAGGAGTTGCTCGCCCTATCCATTCCATTGAGAGCATCTACATACTCTTTTGGCCAATTCATTTCTGAGGCATACCCTGGCGGGACAATTGCCCATATGCTCCGCCGGCCTGATTGCCGGCGTAAAGATCTGAGCACCAATTCCACCTCTACGAACATCCTGCGAACGCTCCTTCTTGTGAGAAGGGATGTTCTTCGATAGCACATTCTCCGTCGTTTGGAACTAGGGCGGAAATGAGCATAATGATTACGAAGACGTCGGACCTCCTCCATTACAGAGTAACCCTCTTGCGATATCAGCGATCTTGCTCGTAGCCAATCACACTTGCTCTTGAAAGTGATATAGTCCCTCTGAATTCTTTGTAGAAACTCCATCTCTCTCTGATTTCCACGGGCTTCAACATAACTGCGGATTGCCTCTTCAGATTCGTACTCAAGTAGGTTATGCAAGTTCAATAAAATTCCCTGTACTGCTGCTTCTTCGGGCTCGATAGGCGACAGACGGCGGTTTAGGTAAGCGTCGAAATAGATCACCTCGGTGAAGAAATTCCTATACCCATCTGTAGCAACATGCAGCCCTCCTTTGAAAGGGCCAGTCGTCACTTCGTGGGCACCAAACCGTCTCGGTTTCTTGGCCATGTTAGAGGATAGCAATATCGGTAACGTACTTTCCGAGGTGAACAGTGTCAACAGTCGCTACCCAGAGATACATGCATTTCGTTTAAGTCACTCCGCCGCGCGCGGACGAGCCGAATGGAACTTCAGCCCCGAAGTTCTCGGAGAAACTCTTCACGGGTCAAGATTCGAGTCTTTAGCAAAGACTGTAACTTTTCGCGTCGACCGTCATCGATAAAGCCTTTCTTATCATTCGTAACGAAAATGTCTCTCCCCTCCCGAGCATGTGCTTCAAGAATCATCGCGTCCCGCAGTTGCCGACGCTGCCCGTCAGTGAGTCGCCCCCTATTCCCGGACTTTGGGAAGGAACGATTTGAGATGGTTTGAAGAATTATTTCAAGGTAATCGCTGCCACTACCTACGACGCAGCTACCTACCCTACTCTCACCTACGATGCCTAACTCTAGAACCCTTCCTAACTCAGGCACATTCAGCGGGCTGTTCGAAGAGCCTAATTCTCGTTCTGTTACAGACCCAATACCGACCTCATAACCTCTAACCTTAGCAATTTCAATAAAGTCGTCCGCTGGCAGTAGATTCGTATCGATCGTTATCTTCTTCAATGATGCGCCCTCACAAGACAACGGATATGCAGCCATATAAGGATGAATCAGAAGGTCGGTAACTGTAAAGAGCCCTGGGGCCGCGCACGGACGAGGCGAGGAAATAATTTCCGACACTTTTTTCTCTCCTTGTTCGGTTCGAAGACCACCCATTGCATGCCGTAATGAATGGACTCTTCGATGAACATGAACAGACGCCAGACATTGACCCATTTCCAATCAGGATAACCAAAAGTGCAGACGCGGCGGGGCAGCTGGCGCGGCTGAGGCGTCAGAAAAGCAACCTGTCTCGGCTTATTCGGTTTGTTGTCCTAGTTACTGACTGGAACTCAGCTAGGCATTTCGTCCGGAACGCAAGCATCCGTAAACATTCTTCCAAATGCACTCAAGACTATGACACTAGTGATATTCACGCCCGTCTGAACTTTTGGTTCACCCTCCATGATCGCTTCCTGATTACCCTGCTGCCAGATGCCTGCAAGATCAAGACTATGTAAGTGATCCATGTACATCGGGAAATTTTGCGGGAAGGTTAACTTTTCAGTTGGGAAGGTGTTTTCTATGACGGTTCGTGCCGAAAAGGTGTCCGACTCCGGATTGTATTTGGCATACTGACGATAAACGTATTCCTGTTTCTTAAGGTGAAACAGAATTACGGCTTCGTCTGGACTTAATTGGGCAATTATATGGACGAACGCTGGATGTGCCTCATAGACTCTTTCTCTATCTATTGCTCGAGCAAGCAGATTAACGAACAGTTCTGCGATGATGCTCTCTTCTTCGACGTATCGGAGACTGTCAAATATAGGCCCTGCTAGCTGTGGGTGCGCTTCTACCATTCTTTCCTCAGGAACCTTATCAGCGACTCTTTTGAGATAGTGTTGCCAGCGATCATTCTGGGCACCCAGATATTCTATTGGAGCAAGGACGAACCGTGCAGCTTTTGCAACCTTCTCCAAAGCCTGCCCGACTTGCTTGACTGCAGGTTGGGCAGCGTCTTTGTACAATTGCTTCACTGGAACGAGCTTTCCAAGATCCTCAAGCCAACCCAAATGCATCACTCCTTCTGCTATTTGCCGGGAACCTTGCAAACCTGGATTATGGTGACGGCTAGCCTTGGAAAAGAAGAGTGTCAACGACCTAGCTGTCAAAGATGTACTTATTTCAGATGACGGCGGCCGGTATGGCTTGGACGGCTGTTCAGACCGAAATGGGCTCTGAACACTTTTCATTGTTTGGAGTTTCAGCTATGTCTTGGCTATAAAACATGACCATTCCAGTTCCATGTGGCACCTTATGAGTACGAGGTTCAATACGAAACTGACTGTTCTTCCGAAGAAACCCGGAAACCCATGGGTGATTATCACGAAAAAACACCAACTCCTCGGCACATCGAACAATTAGCTTGTTTATCTGAGCAATCTCCCTACGACCAAGCCTCTTATTCTTGCAATCAAAGTTTGTAAAGTTGAAATTAGCTCGTTCTCTGTTAATCTCGCGATCTGGTCGTATTCTAATTGCGAGACTTGGTGACAGCAGGATGATTCTATTCCTCACGCTCGGGTCGCTCGTTGTTTCAATTGCAACAGGATAGTCACTCGTGAAATAGGCACTGTCCTCAAAATCGTTGCGAAGTATTTCCCACTTAAAATTACCAAACATCGCCGTATTCTTGACTATTGAAGCAATTCCAATCGCCTGAGGAAATTTCGGATCGACATCGACTTTGACGATCCCTTTATTGAGAATCTCCGTCAGATTCATTCCGCTTAACTCTGGAGGCGGAGATGGAATCAGGCCTTGAGAATCGAGTATGGTAGCTTCCATTTCAACCGCACCTTGCAGCGCGCTAGAGTGGATTCGCATGCCCGCAGGGGAGCAGGAGATGACGTACGCGACAAATCCTGCAATCGTATATATACATTCCCCATCAATTCTATCGCTTGCAAGCTTTTCGACTGCGGTGCTGTACTTAGGTTCTATAGTTTTCAAGAACTCTTCAACCGCCCGATCCTCCCGCAGATAGGCATTTGTGCTCCCCTCATCAATCCTGCATACTGCCTCTGAGTTTGGTGTAAAAACCTTAAGATCTCTCTTTCTGATCGCATACATCAGATTTCCAAGACTAGGCGAGTAGAATTTCTTGAGATGAACCTGACAGACATAGTGATCTAATGGCACAAGACACCTAAAGCTTGGCCTTCAGGCGAGAAAAACAGCGATATTCTGCTTTTTCATTGATTCCGACATAAATTTGAAAGCGAGGCTACGACTCGCTGCGATGGGTGTCAACTCGCGAAATGGCGAAATACAACCATTTGCAGGAATCCGTAGCCATGCGCTCCTTACAATAAGGCCCGCAGGACTCTTGTCCCGCGGGCCTTGCTACAAATGCCCCTCCGAGCTTGCTCGTTTCTCTGTTATAGGAAGTAGCCCGACTGCCCTTCACTGCGCGCATTGAGGGAGCACATTCTGATCGTGCGGCCTCAGCGAGCAAGAAGGGTGGTCTGGTTGTTCCCCTCCCACCCTTCCAGGCCCGCCTCCCTCCCCATAGGCGGCCTCGTCGATCCTCGATTGCGCGCGTCGAACGATATAAATGCTCCCTCTAAGCTCGCTCGTTATCTTTCAGGGATGGGGGCTGATTGATCTTCCACTGCGCGCGTCCAACGAGGGCCTTCTGAGGCCGCGCGTTGCGCGAGCACAGAAGATCATCAGGCTCCATCCCCTCCTCTGTTCCGCGAGCAGGAGGACGACCAGGCCGCCCTTCCCCTCCCTAATTGGAGATCACCTTCGGCGCCTGCAACCGGCTTATGCAGTCTTGCCAGAGAGCGGCCGGATCTTTGTCAAAAATACCGATCGAATCCGGCGGCAGAGTCGCCCATCCCCCCTGGAGCATTTCGAATTTCAGCTGCCCCGGAGCCCACCCGGCGAATCCCGCGAAAGCCCGGAAGGTTTCGGTCGGTTTCGCCTGCGTAATGATGCGTTCCAGGACCTTAGGTGTGCCCCCCACATAGACCCCGTCGAAGACCGATCGTGCGTCTGCTGGAGGCTCCTTGAGTCGGAACAGCAGAAGAAGGTGGGTTGGCTCGACCGGCCCACCCGCAAACAACCGATAGCTGGTCCCCTTGAGCACGGTGAGGTCCGGCAACACTTCGGATAGGAGGACTTTCGTGGAGCGATTCAGAATGAGCCCAAGTGTTCCCTCAGGCCCATGCTCCACGATGAGCACGACGGATTCGCGGAAGTTCGGATCATCCAGCGATGGGCTGGCCACTAAGAGCACTCCCTTCTTGACCGACGACGGCGAGAATTCCATGCTCGCCAGAGCGGGTCCCGCGTGCAGGACGGTCAAGAGTCCCCCGAGCAGGAAGCTCGCAATGACTTTCCGTGCACCAGTAAAACCCGGCGCGCCCGAGCACTCAGACGGAGGCAACATGAGGGAGCTTCCCGACTCAAGAGCTCTCAATGCTTATCCCTTCACAAGCCCCGCACATTACGTTGGTGGTTTCTGTGTTGGCCCGCTGGCACAAGGAACTTTAAACGAGGAGTCCGACAAGAGATGTTTGTCGTCGAGCAGCTGTATGATGACCTTGGCGGCTTGGAAGAGATCGTTCTGTTCTCCATCGGAAAGCCAAAACTTCGTCTTAATTCGCGTCACACGTTCGGCCAATTCATCATTCGCATCGGATACTTCGGCATAGAGCAGATGCCGAAGCGAGATATGGCGGACTTCGCAGCCGCATTGCCGGAGATCGTTCACCGGGAGCCGGCCCCTCGGCTCTCGATCCTGCTTCTCGACCGGAATGCCCATTCTCTCGAGTAGGGAGCGGCGAGATTCGCTCAACATCGCATCCATCGCATCCAGGACATTGGTGTCCACGAAATAGTCAATGAATGATCGACTGGACTCATGCGTGTTGAGATCAGGATGCTCGCTGGCCGGCGTGGCATCAATGACGATAATCACACAGCCGTTGGGAAACAGACGATCGAGCGATGTGCCCAAAATGTTCCGATTCATGTATTCGACGATGGCCTGGATGCCAAGATTATCGATGGGACCGCCGTCATAGAGATGCTGGTACTGCGGCGGTTCCACATACCCCTGCAGGGTCACGTCCTGGAAGGCGCCGGGAAACGCGGATGATGCATTCACAGCATTGGCGACGTGATAGGTGGCCAGAGTCGAATGGAGCATGGCGAAGCGATCATCCGTAAACGTGAAGCGGGTATGATCGTTGTGGATGGTCGAATTGAGCAAGATCTTCGGATGCGGCCGAAGATCTGCAAAGGTGGCCTTGTGGTATAAGCGGTTGTTGAAAACTTGCACCATAATATCTGAGCGGGTGAAGTCGGACAGCCAATAGCGGAAGATGTTCTGAGGCAGAAACCACCGGCGAATCCAACTGCTCTGAAAATCATAGCCCAACGCCTCGCGGACCGCCGGCTCGGTAAATGCACCGGCCTTGTCTCCGAGTCCGTAGTACACGGCCGGGAGTGTCCCACCGGATACACCGGAAATCACATCGACATGTTCCAGCAAACCCCGCCGTTGAAGTTCGAGCATGACGGCGGCGCCGAAGTTGGCCGCTCGACTCCCGCCGCCGGAGATGGCGAGTGCCAGAAACCGACCATCTTTCGCTTCGAGATCGGTCAACTTCCATGAGCCGGCTGTGTCAGGCACCGGCTTGCCGGTGGGCCATGTCTCATTCCATCCTGGTCGCCCGTGGCCTGGCAGAACAGAGCACCCGCCAAGTACGAAGAGCAGGCACACAACCCATGTGATGGTGAGGAGGTCATAGCCGCGAAAGATTTTTTTGCGCATGTTCTTCCTTGATTGACACAAGTGGTCTGACAGCATGGAGGGCCTCTCAGGGAAGCCAATTGTAAGAGGCGCGAGGAGAACGCGCAATAGAGATTGCGTAGAGCAGGTGAGGAAATACGTGTATTTAGATTACGTCTTCTAGGCTACATCTGCGCGCTGCCGAAGCCGCTCCTGGAAATCGAGGGTAAACGCTGCTTGCACCGCTGCTCTACAGTCTGACGCCGACTTCATCCAGATGTCTGAGGAGGTCGGCCGGGTCTTGATAGACCCGATAGGCTCCTGCCCGTTCCAATTCCTCCTGGCCATAGCCCCCGGAGAGCAGGCCCACCGAGAGGGCAAACGCGCGGCGCGCGGCCAGCAAATCCCAGACGCTGTCTCCGACGATCACGCAGTGGCTCATGGGAACTTTGAGCCGCTTCCCTGCTGCGACAAACAGATCGGGATCGGGCTTCGCGAAGCGGACGTCGTCGCGCGTGATGACCGGCACGTTCTGATGGAGCTTGAGCAGCTTGAGCGCATGCCGTGCGCTGTGCATACGTCCGCTCGTCGCGATGGCATGGGGCACGCGATGGTCCGCCAACTTGTCCAACAGTTCTTGAGCCCCGGGAAGTACCCGCAAGGACGGAGCTTGCTTCGCGTACGCCTCCGCGTGCACCAGCTGAATGCGCTCTGCACCTTTCCGGGAGACCGGCCGTCCCGTCTCCCGCGCCAAGGCGTTGAGCATCAGGCCCCCGCTCATGCCGATCTGCCTGTGAATGCGCCAGACGGGCAGCTCGATGCCGGCCGCTTGCGTCGCTTCGCGCCAGGCCAGCACATGCTGGTAGACGCTGTCGATCAAGGTGCCGTCCAGATCGAAGAGAAAGGCCAGCGAGTCGGAGTTGCGGGTTTTCGCCACGGCCACGTTATATTTCCAGCTTGGCTTGCATGTTGACCGTCGTGTTGAGCAGGCGCGAGATCGGGCAGCCGCTTTTGGCCGCTTGCGTCGCCTTGTCCCATGCGGCCTGGTCCGCTTTGGGAACTTTGCCTTTGACGTCCAATAGAATGCCCGTCACGGTCCATCCGGCTTCAAGCTTGTCGAACGTGACGGTGGCCGTGGTTTCCAGTTTTTCCGGAGTCAAGCCGGCACTCCCCAATTGAGCCGACAGCGCCATTGTAAAGCAGCCCGCATGCGCAGCCGCGATCAATTCTTCCGGGTTGGTGCCCTTCCCGCTTTCGAACCTCGTGGAAAACGAATATTGCGTCTGTGACAGGACGCCGCTGTCGGTCGAAACAGTGCCCTTGCCGGTCTTCAAGTCGCCTTGCCAAATGGCCGAGCCTTTGCGTTGCATGGTTCCTCCTTGTGGTTAGGGACTACGTTCAGAATGAGACCAACAGCCGGCTTGTGCAACCGGTCAACCATGGGGCCTGCCACCCAGGGCACGATCCAAATTGAACGCGGCGCTGATCAAAGCGATATGGGTGAAGGCCTGCGGAAAGTTGCCGAGCGCTTCGCCGCTGTCGCCGATCTCCTCGGCATACAACCCCACGTGATTGGCGTGTCCCAGTATCCGTTCAAACAGCAGCCGGGCTTCCATTAACTTCGCGCGATCGACATGCCCCGCCCGGGTCAGCGCTTCCACCAGCCAAAACGAACACATGGTAAACGTGCCTTCTCGTCCTTTGAGCCCATCTTCTCCGGTCTCGCTGTCGTAGCGATACACGAGGCCATCGGAGACCAATCCTCCCTCCTTCGGTGAGCGATTGATGGCGTGCAGCGTGCTCAACATTCGCGGATCGTTGGGAGCCATGAAAAACACCAGCGGCATGATGAGATTCGCCGCGTCGAGCGAATCGCCGTCGTAGTGCTGCACAAAGGCCTGGCGTTTCTGACTCCACCCCTTGGACATGACCTCTTCGTAGATCTGATCCCGGATCCGCTGCCATCGGTCCCGATCGGCCGGAAACGACCGTTTATCGGCCAGTCGAATTCCCCGGTCCATCGCCACCCAGCACATCATTTTCGAATAGACGAAATGACGCCGGCCTCCGCGCACTTCCCAGATGCCTTCGTCCGGCTGTTGCCAATGCTCGCAGAGCCAATTGAGGCGGCGCCGGATGCGCTCCCAGGCGTCATAGCCGATGGGCATGACGTATTTGTTATACAGGTAGAGCGAATCGAGCAGCTCCCCGAAAATATCCAGCTGCAATTGACTATAGGCGCCGTTGCCGATCCTGACCGGCCGGGAGCCGCGATAACCGTCCAGATGATCGAGGGTCTGCTCCTTGAGATCGTGGCGGCCGTCGATTCCATAGACGATCTGCATTGTGCCGTCGGCCTCGACCTCCCCGGATCGCGCATCCAGCCATTGCATGAAGCCGTGTGCTTCCTCCGTGAAGCCGATCCTCAATAAGCCGTACAACGTGAAGGCGGCGTCGCGGATCCATGTATAGCGATAGTCCCAATTCCGCCCTCCCCCGATCGACTCCGGCAAGCTGCAGGTCGGCGACGCGATAATCGCTCCAGTCGGTTCGAAGGTCATCAGCTTCAGCGTCAGCGCCGATCGGTACACGATTTCGCGCCAGCGGCCTGTATAGGTACATTTGGACAGCCACTGATGCCAGTAATTGACCGTGTGTTCGAATACGTCCTGCGTTTCAGCGTTTAAGGGAGACTGGCGACACCCCTCTCCGGCCTTCAAGGGGCGCAGTACGAAGATCGCCTCTTCGCCTTCCTGCAGCGCAAATGTCGCATGGACACTCTCGCCGTCACAGGAGAGCGGGACGGCGCTCGCCAGTCCCAGGTTCAGGACGGCCGACTCAAAGACGGCGCCATGTTCTTCGATCGTCGCGCGATGCGGCATGCGCGCATAATCGAAGGCCGGATGGCATCTCATCCGAAAGGCCAGCGTCCCTCGCGTGACTCTGACGCGCCGAATCAATTGATCCTGCCAGGGCGATTCGTGAGGCAAGCCTACCGGCATGAAATCTTCAAGTTCGCCGACACCGTCCGGCGAGAGAAAGCGGGTGACCAACACGTTGGTTTCCGCCCAATAGAACTGTTTCGTCCGGATGCCATCCTCGCGGGGCGCGATCGCGAACCGGCCTCCCTTCTGGTCGTCCAAGATGGCGGCGAAGACGCTCGGTGAATCAAACGATGGGACGCAGAACCAATCTATGGAGCCGTTGATGCCGACGAGCGCCGCCGTCCGCATGTTGCCGATGATGCCGTAATGCTCGATGGGTTGATACGTCATCGTTGCAGCAGGTCGAGGACGCTAAGGATTCGGGCTATTCCGCTCCGACCGTGACCTCGGTGGTCACCGAGTTCGCGATGAAGCAATCGCCATGGGCACGCTCATGGAGCGAGGCAAGTTGGTCGGCGGTCGGTCGCGTCGCCCCGCCGAATTCGATCCGAGGGTACAGGACGACCCGCGTGATGGCAAGCTTACCCTTTTGGTTCTTCTCCAAGAACCCCACTGCGCGATCGCTATACCGCTCCACGACGAACTGTTTCTTCGCCGCCGCGGCCAGGAAGGTTAGCATGTGGCAGCTCGACAAGGCAGCAACGAGAGCCTCTTCGGGATTCACGTGCGAGGCATTCCCGCGATAGGCCGGTGCGGCTGAGGCAGGTACCCGCACTCCCCCTTCAAAGATCACCACGTGATCTCGATTATACGACTCGTAGGAAAAGCTGTCGGTTTCTCGCTCCCATTCCAACGTGATCTTGTGCTCAGATATCGGCGCAACCTCCTTCTCAAACATTTCGACCTGCTGAGTAAGCCCGTTGAAAGTGCTTACCATGTCAACGGATGAAATTTTTAGATTCCGATAAGTAATCAACGCGCCCGAACGAATGTCGCTTTACCGATCGGAGCTGGATTTCATTTAAGAGAGGGCTTCGCGTTGAGCAGCCTGCTGCGCTTTTTCGAGCTGGCACTCCCCGTGTTCACAGGCCTCCACTCGTACACTCTGTATTTTCTGACACCACTTGACTGATGGCAGCCTCAAGGCACTTTTTCAACTCTTCCTGTGCCGCGTTGCGGCATGGCCGGCACAGACTTTTGGCATCAACAGACCCTTCAAAAGTAGCAGAAGTGAAAATGCGACGAATACGAACGCCACGTTCATCGCACGCCCTCCGACCCCCGATGCGATAGACCATTCAGTTCGCCTGACACCGTTGACCACCGAGCAGATCTGGCACGCATCGGGCCGATCCCGGATAGGTCGAGCCGATCGGTGCGGGGACCGTATAAGCGGGAACCGGCGGCGAAGGTCCGGCCTCATACCAACGAGCAGGTGGGTCTGTCCCGCGGGGAACCTTTACTATGGTGTCCGGAGGAACCGCCCTCCGGATAGAGCGTGACGAAGACGGAGCCGACGCTTGCAGAGTTATGAGATCCAACTCCTCTCTGGATAGACGTTTCGGCAAGAAGTACGACGACAGCCAATCGGGTGGCCATGACAGCGTCGCCGGTTCTGAGCTCCGATTGTCGCTCGAGCCGGCCGTCAGCGAGCTTCTCTGACGTTCCTCAGCCAACATGGCTCGAACAGCTGCAAGATTTTTTTGTCCCTCATCATCGGATTGCACGTCCGACACTGCGCTCACCAGCGCGGGCTCCTCCATGGTGAGAAGGCTACATCCGGATAAGAGGAGGCTGATGATCAATCCAAGCAACCACATGGATGGCTCATCTCCATGGTGCGGCAACCCTGGAAACTACTGTCGATCTTTCATATGTTGAGCGCATAAACGGTACCAGAGCGAATCGAATGATATTTCCAACACTTCGATGGAACGTTCCCTCCACGGATCGGGAAAAGTTATCCAACCGAGACAAAATGTCGGAATCTAAATCCTCGCAATAACATTGCTCTTTTTGTCAGACCAGGGACGACCTGTGCTCCGGGCGTCATTCGTTCGTCTCCTCCCATGTGAATCCACACTTTCCAACCCGTCGAAATACTTACCGCTTTTATTTCCTCATGACTTCTGGCAAAGCACTTGCCCCTGAGCGAGCCATGAAGAACCGAAAAGCCGCAGTGGGAATATCCCATCACCCTCTATATTGTCGGGATTGTCACGCACCCTCTACCATTACCCGGGAGGTGTCACCATGCAACCATTCAAGATCGCAATCATGGCCATTTGTTTGTTCTGCATAATCGGCGGTGCCGTCATTACCAGCGAAGCCACGACCACCTTTACCGGAAGCACCGTCGTCGGCATCGATCAAGCCAAGCGGACGGTCACTTTCCAAACGAAAGAAGGAGACACCTGGACCCTGCCGGTCAGCGATCCCAACCTGCTGAACAAGGACCAGGTCGCCAAGGGCGATCGAGTCAGTATAGAAATCGACCTGAGCGATAGAATTTCCAAGATCACGAAACTTTCCGAGCGGACTCCATCCCCGCATGATACCCGGGTTATGTCGGAGCCGAAGATGGTGGAATGATCGAATCGAAACAACCCGTGCAGCGACAATGCACAGAGGAATATCAAGGAGGAAGTCATGCATACACCTCGGCGGGAGAAAGCAACCATCGTTGCTGTGGGAATGTTCCTGGCATGCCTCGGGCTGTTCTCACAGCACAGCCTCGCTGCAGATTCCGCGCAAGTTGTCGACGGATCAAGCGTCACGGTCCTGTACCACATTACTTTTCCAAGCGAAGCAGGGTTCGAAATCAAAGACGTCGGTCAGTTCGTTCAGGGGAAACACCAGTTGCTGCCGGCCTTGGAGCGGGAGGTCACGGGGATGAAGACCGGTGAAGAGAAAAAGGTCGAGCTTTCTGCGGAGGAAGGCTTCGGCCCTTATGACGTGAAGAAACAGAAAACCGTTCCGAAGAGCGACCTGCCCGCGGGGACAAAGGAAGGAGATGTCCTAAAGGATCACGACGGGCAGCCGGCGACTGTGACCCAGTTGTCAGACAGCTCCGCGGTGATGGATTACAATCATCCGCTCGCGGGAAAGTCTCTCGTCGTGAAGCTGAAGATTCTTAAAGTCGAAAACCCCTCTTAAAGGATCTTGGACATCGACTCGAACAAGAAATTGGGGCAGGCGGCGACTCGCTGCTGGTCATGTCAACCTATTCAAGCAGCGTTATATAACCGTTATATAACCATTGGTGAGGCTCGGGGCCAGTCACACGCTTCACAAACAAGGCCCCGCAGGACTCCCATCCTGGGACCTTGCTGTAAATGCCCTACCGAGTTAGCTGGGTTTTCTTTAATAGGGAGTACCCCGACTGCCCTTCCCTGCCCGAGCATCCAACGATATGAATGGTCCTTCAGAGCTTGCTTGGCTATCTCCCCTAAGCGCCTGGTTGATCCTCGAATGCGCACGTCCAACGATATAAATGCTCCCTCCAAGCTCGCTCGTTCTCTCTCCAGGGATGGGGGCTGATTGAGCTTCCACTGCGCGCAGCTTTCTCACCCGCCCACCCACTGGCACGCCAAGCCGTGCCATTAGCCCGAGCGAGGGCCTTCCAACTCCCTATACCTCCCTTTAAGGGAGTGGCCGAGGCTGCCCTTTACTGCGCGCATCGAACGAGCACAGTTTCACCGTGCGCGTTCTACGAGCAAGAAGGGCACCTGGCCGCTCCCTCTCCATCCTTCTGAGGCTGCGCGTTGCGCGAGCACAGAAGATCATCAGGCTCCACATCCCCTCCTCTGTTCCGCGAGCAGGAGGACGACCAGGCCGCCGCTCTTCCCTTTCCACACGAGGATGCCTTCGGCATTCGCGAACGTTACCGGAGGAGCGAGGTATCCGCCGAGGCTTAGCCGGGACGGAAGGCTGGAACTGACCAAAGCACCACGGTCACAAGACCGTGGCTGCGGGAATTCCAGAAGGTTTCCGCCCGGTGAAGCCCGAAAGGATCGCTCCGGGAGGTACGTGAGCGAAGCTTGAAGGCATCTCTCCATTCTTTTCGGTTATAGTGTAGATCATGGCTACCAGGTCACATTCGCGCGCTTCCCGAAGGAGGCACAGGCGTCGGATCACGCTTGCGACCATCCGACGATTCACACGTTCGCGCTGGCGGGCATTCCGTGCGCTCATGAGGGCGGTGCTGGCCTCGCCGCCGACCGTGCGTGCGGTCGTGATCTCCGTCCTCATCTTCCTTCCATGGCTTGGCGTCAACTGGGCCTATCACGCGTACTACAAGCCGACCGAGATATTGTTTCCCTTAGCCCATTCACTCGACAAGCGTCCCGCCGAGACGTGGAACGAATACGGATCGCTCTTCCGCGAGCATTCGACTTCGATCATCACGCCCGAGTTGCTGGCCGCGCTCGCCCAGGTCGAGGGCGGAGGCAACCCAGTAGCGCGGACGTACTGGCGGTGGCGTCTGACGCGGAATCCCTTGGGGCTGTACCAACCGGCATCGAGCGCGGTCGGCATGTACCAGATCACCGACGGGACGTTCCGCGAGGCGAAGCGTTACTGCATCCACGATCACGTGGTGATCCAGGATGGCCCCTGGCAGGACATGAAATCGTGCTGGTTCAACAGTCTCTACAGCCGCGTCGTGCCGAGCCATGCGATCGAGTTGACCGCGGCCCTGCTCGACCGAAACGTCGCGAGCGCACTGACACACCGACGGCTCGCCTCTGCGACGTTCAAGCAAAAGCAGGATCTGGCCGCCGTGATCCATCTCTGTGGAGCTGCAGCAGGCAACGCCTATGCAGCACACGGCTTCCGACTCACCCACAACCAACGGTGCGGCGACCACGACGTCAGCAACTACCTCGTACGGGTCAATGGAATGAAACACCAGTTCGCCCGGCTTGCCTCCACCGTCTAGCTGTTCCGGCTCATCAGATCTTCTCCGCCGAGAGCGGCGTGGCGATGGATTCGAGCGATCGCCCCTCGGCTTTGACGCCTAACCACAGTTCCACGAACGCGCCCGCGAGCATCATCCCGGCTCCCAGTAGATAGCCATAGAACACACTCTGGGCGGACGTTTCGATGAGTTTGCCGTACAGCCACGGAGCGACGATCCCCGCTCCCTGCGCCACAACGAAGAAGCTTGCAATGGCCATCGCACGAATCTCCAGAGGAAAGATTTCGCTGACGGTCAGATAGGCTGCGCTGGCGCCTGCCGAGGCGAAGAAGAACATAGCCGACCAGGCCAGCGTTTGGGTGACGGACGTGAACGCGCCTTGCCAGAACAGGTACCCCGTTACGGCCAGCAGGCAACCGGCGACGGCATAGGTGAAGCTGATCATCGGCTTCCGGCCGACGGTATCGAAATAGCGGCCGAGCACCAGCGGACCCAGGAAGTTGCCGAGCGCAAACGGAAGAATATAGAGGCCGATGTTGCTGGCCGGCACGTCGTAGAACTTCGTGAGCACGAAGGGGTAGGTAAACGAGATCGCGTTGTACGTGAACGACTGCGTGGTCAAAAGCACGATGCCTAATGCTGTGCGCCTGGGATAGACGTGCAAGAGCTGGCGGGCCACGGTGCCCAAGGTCGCATGCGACCGGGAATGGACAGTCATCGAGCCTTCGGGCGTCGGCAGCGAGGCCAGTCCTTCCTCACGCGAGATCTGGTCTTCGATCTTGGAGACGACTGCTTCCGCTTCCTCCACCCGCCGATGGGTCATGAGCCAGCGGGGGCTCTCCGGGATGAGCCGCCGGATGAGCACGATGCCTATCCCAAGGACGGCTCCCAATCCAAAGCACAGACGCCATCCCAGATGCTCCGCAATGAGATGAGGGTTCAGCAGGACAATGGTGAGGAGCGCGCCGGCTGCCGTCCCCAGCCACCAGCTCCCGTTGATTGCCAGGTTAGCCTGCCCGCGCCAACGGGCAGGGATAAGTTCGTCGATGGCGGAATTGATTGCTGCGTATTCTCCGCCGATACCTGCGCCGGTCAGGAAGCGGAAGAGCATGAAACTCCACAGGTTCCAGGACACCGCCGTCAGAACCGTGGCTGTCAGATAGAGCAGGAGCGTGATCATGAACCATTTCTTCCGCCCCTGCCGGTCGGTGAGATAGGAGAACACGACGGCCCCGAGCACCGAGCCGGCCAGGTACGCCGACGCGGCAAGCCCGACTTCGGATTCCGTCAGGTGCAACGTGGTGGTATGGGTGAGGACGGGGCCGAGGGCGGCGACGATGGACACCTCGAGTCCATCCAGCACCCACGTGATGCCGAGCGCCGTCACCACCAGCCAGTGCCATCGCGACCAGGGCAGCCGGTCCATTCGCTGCGGAATGTCGGTGGTGATAGGAGAACCCGGTGCGGCAGGCATTTCCTATCGTATCATCTCGTATCATCGAACGACACCCGGTACGATGAGCAAACTCCTAGGGGATGCCTGGTTTGGTCTCCCACCGCGCGTTGGATGGAAGATGGAGGCAGGCTCTGCTATCTTCACGATCGCGAGGTAAGGAGCACCAGCCTGGAGCGCCGTTTATGATTCGGATCAGACCAGCGACCGAAGCGCATTTCACAGCCCTACTTCAAATACAGCAGGCCGCCTTCGGGGAATACGCCAATGTCTATCAAGTCAGCGGGTGGACTACGGAAACGCTCGACAGCCTCAGGCAGGATGCCAAGGAAAAACATATCTTCGTGGCGGAAGCGGAAGGGGTGGTTGTCGGATCCGTACGCTTTTGGATTGTGGCCGGCGTGTGCGTGATCCGGTTGTTATCAGTGAGTCCCGCGCACCAGAGCCAGGGGGTGGGGAAAGCGTTAATACGCGAAATCGAACGAGTTGCCACCGATGCCCATAAGTTCTTTGCCTGCACCATGCTGCGCACCGCCAGGAACATCCACATGTTCATGAGCCTCGGCTACAAAGCGGAATCGATTCTCCCCGACCACTACAACCACCTCGATCTCATATGTTTTGCCAAGTATCGTTGAGAATTAGGCGTACCAGCCCACTACCCTTCAGCACTCGCGGCCGTCGCAAATCAGAAGGCCCGCAAGATGATGTTCAGCAGGCCTTCTGCAACCGGCGCTTGTCGGCGTCGAACCGCGACGGTTCATTACCGTCCATGGTACGGACGCAAGATGTGCTTGAATACGTAGTCGGCCACGCGGCGCCCCTGCGCGATGCCCTCTGTCTTGTCGAAAACCCAGTGGATGCCGAGATATATGCGGCTCTGGCCGTTTTCCTCTTCCGCCTGCGAGAGGGAGGAGAAGCTGCGCTCCACGAGCGGTCGCACATTCCCATCATGGTCGCGCGTCACGCCGTTGAATTCGTCCGAGATGAAGGTAAACGCGATGCGATCGGTTCGATAGAAGTTCCGCAGCATTTCGAAGAGCGCTCCTCCGAACCCGGCATGCCCAGAGGGATAGGCTGGGAACGGCGGCGTAAAGTTCGGCCCCGTGAGGTTGCTGGCAGGCGCACCGAGCGGCGAAAACGTCGGATCTCCGACGGTGGCTGGATTGCCGTCGCCCAAGCCGCTCGGCCCCGTGTGCTCGTCGGACTCTCGGATGCCGGTGACCGGCCGCCAGTACTGATAATAGTATTTGGATTCCCACACCGCGATGCCGGCGTCCGCCATGGCGACGTTCACGAGCGCCAGGAGGCGGGCCAGCTCCACCACGTCGGTATCCGTGCCCATCTTTTGCGCTATCCGCATGGTGATTTGGTTGTAGAGCCGCGGCGGCGCGCAGAGGCTGGGCGTGCCGTCGTACGCCCAGTAGGTCCCAATCTGCGTTTGCTCTGCCGTGCGGGAGATCGGCGTCACCAAACCGTCGCCCCCGACCGCCTTTACCTCGTTATAGGCGGTGGCATAGTCGGCGCTGTCGAGCCTGGGCGGCGGAGGCGATCGAAATTGATCGGCTCGTTCGAGAGCAAAGGGTGTGACCTCGCCCCAATGGGCGCCCAACGCGAGCGGAATCAGACTGATGGGGTCCTGCCGCCACTTGCCCGGATCGTTGCTCGTGAGAAACTCGATGCCGACCCGCGGCTCACTGTGCTGCGACCCGTCGTTGGCTCGTGCGGCGAGGATAACTGAGGCCGCGCGCTTCCCTAACGCGATCCCGTTGGTTTTCAGGCGCCCTTCCGGAATCTCGTCCAGCTCCTCCGCCAGGAGGGTATCGAAGGAGGCCGCTTGCGAGGGAAAGAGCGCAGCAAGCGTATCGCGCGCGGCTTGCGCGACGCCCACCTGCAGCGACGTACCCAGCTTCGCATGAGGCAGGCCGATGTAGCTCTTAAAGTCTCCTTCGACGGCGTTCACGACTTCGAAGACGGCGAGATGGACAATGGCCATTGCCCGGCTCGCACGGTGGGGACCAAGTTGTTCGCCGAATACGCGAGTCTCCCCCGGAGCGACCGGAGTATGATCGAGGCCGCTGGCATCGATGGCGATTTGGTTCCAATGGCGGACGCCGCTGGCCCGATCGAACCCGTGCCGGGGGCGATGTTTCAAATCCGGTGGTGCCTGCCTGGCATCCGGATGGAACCGCGGGCCGAACGCGTCATCGAATCCGCCGCGCAATCCCTCCGCAGAAAGCCCCTGCGGGGACGCCAGCACGAACAGCACCGCGAAGAGAGCCAGGAGCTTGCCGGTTTGGGACATCAAAATGTTCCTCCCCTTCCACACCTGCACTACACCTTCATATTAAGGCACGACACGGCCACACACTCACCCACCCTGGCTCACAAGGCACGAAGGAAATTCAGCACATGCTGCTTGTCGATCTCATTGAGCCGATTGAACTGCCCGACCACTTGATTCGCTTCCGACGGCACATACTGCCCGCCGCCGAACCCGGCGTGGGCCTGAATCGCTTCGACCAGATCTTTCGTGCGCCCGTCGTGTAGGAAAAAGATTCGCTTCCCGAGGCCCCACAAGGGCGCCGTGCGGAATTCGTCTCCGCCGGCGTTGCCCTGACTCACATCATCGGCCAGGCCCGGCCCCATGTTATGGAGCGCCAAGTCGGAATAGAGATTGACGTCCTTGTCCTGCAACGCCCCCACGGGCGCCTTGCCGGTATGCAATGTCGGGGTATAGCACATCGCGCAGCCGACGTCTCCGAACAGCTTCCGGCCCCGGACGATGGTGCCCGTGTCGGGCGCGGGCGTCGGAGGTGCGAGGAAGCGCATGAACACCGCGAACTTCACCACATCGCTGGGCACTTCGAGAGAATCCGTGGCGTCGAAGTTGGTCCGACTCTTCGGCGTCGCGTTAAAATAGCAAGTCGGTGTCTCATCCCGCTCCTGCGGGAAGAGCTCGTTCGTGACTCCCTGCTCGACGTTGTATGCTTCGCCTGAGAATATTTCGAGCGACTTGTTCTGGGCTTTCCACCCAAAGCGGGTAACGGTGCCATTGTTCCCGCTGGTATTGGGCCGACCACTGGCGTTAGGCCGGCCCCGAATCCCGAGCGACTGCTTCGTGGCACCGTTGGTTTGCATATTGGCTAGGATGGTGTCGTCATCGATGGCCTCGATCAACCCTGCACCGAATACCGGCGTGGGAATGCGAAAGACGACGTTCTGGCGGGCCACCGCTATGCGAAAGTCCGGTTGGTAGAGAAAACAGCCCGGCGCATCGTTTCGTCCGGTGATCGTAAAGAGCGCGTGCACTCCGCCGTCGGCCGTACCGTCCGGATTATGGTTGAATCTGGCTTCGCGCACCGGTCCGTCTTTCTTAATAAACGATGAGACCTCGTTGTTCGCGTTTTCTTTTTTCGCCATCTCGACCTGCGGATTGATGGCTGGACTGGTCCCTCCTATATCCGGATTCGTGTGACAGCCTGCGCAACTGTCCAGATTGAAACGTGGACCGAGGCCCGCTTCCGTATTCGGAATGACCCCGTGGAACGACGCGACCTCCTCAAAAGCTTCTCGCCCGACTCCAAAGGCCTGTTGTTCCAATGGTGTGAGGCCCGGCAACATGGCCCCCGCGGAGGTAGAGCCGGGACGTACGCCGGGATCGCGGGGCACAAGTCTTGCTACCTGCGACCAGACTCCTTCCGAAAAAGACGCTCCGATCACCGCAAATGTCGCCACGGACAATCGTATGCGTCTGAGCCGCATGATACCTGCGCGAGGAGCCATGTTAACCTCTCTGTATCTGAATTCCTGTGTGCCATTATTTAGGGTCTGCCATGGTGTCGCTAATGAGCATAAGGTGTACCCTGCGCGCCTAATCTCCGAGGCCCTCTTAGACATTGAAATTCCTGCCATTCCTCGATGACATAGGCAGGCTGAACAAGAAGTGCTGCAGGAGATGTATGGGTTAGCCTATAGACAAGGATGAGACAATCACCTGCCCATCTTCTTAGAGCCCGACGGAGAACCCCACTGTCCCCAGCAGTGCCGCGCGATCTGCAGGCCAGACGAATGTTCAATGTTGAATTATGAATGGTGAAATGGAAGAGCAGATGGCGTTTGGGGAAGACGAGGGCCAAGAGACTGGAAACAAGAGCTGATAGCTTAGGCACAAACAAGACACGTCACTCGTGAAGAGTATCTCGTCTCTCGCTAGACCACTTCATGCTTCACGGACGATGAAAAC
>VBOL01000188.1:3811-4381 GCA_005887945.1 Nitrospirota bacterium | reverse complement strand
TAGAGAATGATTGATCACGGATTTTCGACCTTGAGAATCTTCATTCGTACGACGAGCGGCTTCCCCGCGAGCGGATGGTTGTAATCCAACACAGCCGTCGTGTCTGCTACCTCCGCCACAGTAACGAGCTCGCCCACATCATTCCGCAAGACATCTCCTGCTTTCGTTCCAAACGGCAACAGTGTTTTTGGGATATTCAGCTTTTTCCTATCATCATGAGGACCAAAGCCTTCCCCTGGACCCAGTTCGACTTTCTTTTCCTCCCCGACTTTCATTCCAACTACTTTTTGCTCCAAAGCTGGAAAGATCTCGTGCCGGCCCTGAATAAACTCGCTGACGTTGCCGTAGTCGATCCCGGTCGAGCCGGGAACGGTGGCCACATATTGGAGTGTGACTTTCGAGCCTTCTGTGATCCGTGAACTCTCGGCCTCGGGAGAACGAGAAGAACTTGCTTGTGGAGTCTCAGCTCCAACACCGTATCCCCGAAGTAGGGCCATGCAAGCGAGTCGGACTATCAGAGTCGCTCTTGTAAGGTCATGTCGTCTCATACAAGCCTCCTTCGCGAATTTA
>VBOL01000188.1:0-3778 GCA_005887945.1 Nitrospirota bacterium | reverse complement strand
CTACATGATGTTTGTTTCCATCCCTGCCGATTTGGATTCCTGGAGGCAGAGGAAGGCGTGCCCATCTTGGAGACCACAGAGATAGCGCGTGAACTGAGACTTGTGCCCAGCTTTCATGAATGCTGTCCTAGCTCGGCCGAGCAAGGTATCCATGAGACCGGCTTCGAATGTTTCACTCGGTTATGACAAACACCTGCTCCTGTTCCCTCTAGTGAACTACACCCATCTACTTGAGCAAAGGGGATACCACCTGCCCCAAATTTTTTTGAGGCCCGTTTTTCAGACAGATATGCAGCATATATATTCGGAGTGGTTGCTTCGCCAAGGCACAGCTTGTCCAGGCTTCAATAAAAAAAACGAAGTCAAGGTCCTGTTTTTATGAAACCTTTCAGCGGCGACAGGTTGTCCGCCTCTGGACAAATTGACCAGACCCATCCCTCCTCGACGAACTGCGAGTGAGATTCTTACCATTTTGGCAGGATCACCTCGCCCTAATAGTGCGCCGGTACTTGTCCTGCTCATGAGTCTGGACTATGAGGTGCTCCGCTTGTGACTCCACCGGCCCCGCCTCCTGGGGTGGGGTGAGAAATTAAACGTGTCGAGGACGATCTCATCCAGCGTAGGTCTCTGCGTTACACGTATTATTGAAGTGGGTGAATTGCTCGGGCAAAGCCTCCCGCTTACAGTTGCCCATATCCGGTCCATGCACGGCCATCCCGCCTGATCGGCCTGTCCCATCGAGCCAGCGGGGTGCAGGCCTCACTCTTGCTCATGATTGCCCATCAGGTTATCCACCTAAATAGACCTTGACACCTGTCTGGGGTGGGGCCCATAAGGTGGCACACAGGGCCACCTAGCAGTTGGCGTCGTTCTGCGATACAGAAACCTGGAGGGGGTACTTTGGCCGCCCCTAGATTTAAGGTGAGGCCATGCCGTAGGAGGGATCGCCGTGCGCACTCAACGGTGCATCGCTTACGCGTTTGCGGCGTGTCTTGTCTCGCTGGTGACAGGGTCTGCGCTGGCCGACGCCGAAAGCGGAAATCCCAACGCGTTCGTGAAAGGAACTTATCAGCTCAGCAACAGCATCAGCTGTGCCACGTCCGACTTGGGCTTCCCCAGCCGGATCTTCAGGCAATTGGGTCTGGTCAGACGCAAGACATCTCCTTCCCTGGGATCATTACCTACGATGGCTGTACTGCCCCACTTAATTTCTGGACAGACTGTTTTTCCTCATCGACCAATCCAACCTGCAGCGAATTCTGGCGTCTTTGAGGATTCGTGTCCAAGGGGACGGGTGGGTAGCATCAGTCTGATCGTTTGCTCGGAGGCCTCCCGCTATCTCTCATCACGATCGTTTTGAACAGATTTCATTGAGTTTCCTGCCTTCCGCCTGACTAAGCTACCTATCCACATTTTAGTGGGGCACAACAGAAATTCCGAAGCGGCTCCGGTGCAGTCCGCGCGCCACGCGGCTACTGCATGACGTGGCAAGTGAGGCGGGAGGCGCTGCAACAGCGAGACTAGCGGGATCGCCGGATCCCTCGCCACTCCCACGGCGGCACCGGCTGCGGATCAACCCACAAGCCTTTCCGTCCCTCTCGCATTTCCTTCTCTAGCTCTTCCAGCACCGTATCCCCGGCGCATATTTTTAATACCACCAGCACCAGCATTGCTTGACCAGCGTGTGGTTGACGTTGGTGCCATCTGGCCGCGATTCAGCAACCTATGTAGGTTGCGGCGTCCCCTTCTTGGGCTCGCCCCAGTAGCTTGGCTGGTAAGGGAACGGGATTGCGATCCCTTTGGCATCGAACGTGTTCCTGATCCGGCGATTCATCTCCCGACCGACTCGCCACTGTTTGTGGGGCTCGGTCTTGATGCGACACTTGATCATCACGGCAGAGTCCTTAAATTGGTCCACGCCCAACATCTCCAGCGGCTGAAGAATATCATCCGCAAACCGAGAATCTCGACGCAAGTCCTCGGCGATCTTCTGCAGAACCCCCATCACCTCATCGACGTTCTCTCGGAACGCGACTCCGATATCAAACACATAGTAGGAATAATCTTTCGTCAAGTTCTTCACCTTATCGATAACCCCGTTGGGGACCACGTGGAGATTGCCGGACACGTCACGGAGCTTGATGGTTCGCAGTTCAACTTCTTCGACAAGTCCTGCCACCCCCGCAACCTCAACCACATCCCCTATCCGGACAGAGTCTTCCCAGAGGATAAAAAATCCCGAAATCAGATCCTTCACCAGACTTTGGGCCCCGAACCCAATGGCCAATCCACCAAGACCTGCTGCCGCCAACAGCGGCTTCAAGTCAACGCCCCCCTCGGAAAGGATCATCGTCATGCCGACGAAAAGGATCACAAGTCGCGCAACATCCCTGACGATGTGCGTCAACGTATACGCTCTCTTGATTTGGGCAGGACCGGGAAGCGTGCCCTCATACAGACTGCTGAGTTTCGCCACGCCCCGCTTCAGCAGAGCCAGCATGACGAGCATGGTCGCTGTAATCAGCAGTACGCGTAAGCCCGAAGTGATGGCCCATTCGAATGACCGATCAAAGAATCGCGTGACATAGGATGCCGGCATATCACACCTCCCTCCTCTCAAGTGAACAAGTTGTGCCGTTGCAGACAAGTTGTCCGTGTACCGACCGTCGGCACCTGCCGCTTTATCAGCTATCTGCCCATAAAGGCATTGGTTTTTCTATTCGTCTCACTCGGTCCATTGATTGCAGAGTGAGCGTAGAGTTCCATATATGCGTTTTTTACACCTAACCGAGGAGGCGCCCATGGTATCTATTCCCAAAATCGTCGGTGTCCTATCGTGTGGGTGCTTACTGGGCTTGGGTCTGTCCCTGAATGGTTTCCACACCATTAAGGGCGAAGTGTTGGGCGTTGAACCCAGTTCCTATTTCGTCAAGCAGTATGACGGTGATCAAGTGCGTGTGCATATCGATGACACCACCCAGATGAGCGGACGCATTGGCCAAGGAACACATATTGAGGCGAAGGTGAACGGTGAGAATCACGCGCTATCGATTCGTTCGGCTCACTAAAAATTCAGCGCTTCGGTACGGAGTCGGCAGACCACCTACCCCATTGTAACCAATCGGCTTACCATGCGTCGCTTGTTTGAAGCGGCTCAGGCCAATGGTCAGATGTCTCAGGGCAGTTTTGATCCCGCTGATGCGGATACGTTCAGCGTGGTTGTTGTGGAGGACTTCGATGGTGTCGCCATCGAGAACAGAAACGACTTGGCCGGAGAAGTCAGCAACGGCTCGGGAGGGACTGAACCTGAACAGGAGAGAACAGAGAGCGAGGACATGTGTTCTTCCCCGCGCCAGCATTCCTGCAACCGCCTTCCCTGAGCCATACTTGATTACCGAGACCGAGAACACAATCATCGACGACATCCTACTAGAGCTACTGAACAAGCACGGGCTGACTTCGCATCAGTCGCAAAACCTGCTGGAACGGTTGGGCGGGATCATTGAGATGGGCCAGCGAGTGGCGAAGGGGACGACGCACTAACAAGGAGGCTGAAGTGAAGGTACGTATAACCACAACGACGGCTCAAGCCTGTGGATAAAGGCGTTTGACGGATTCTTACTATTCTCCATCTAGGTAATGCTGTGCGGTTTGCCCTTGGAGGAAGGGTGTCACCCCATTCCCTTGGGTTTGAACCAGAAATATAGGATGTCAAGCCACAAGATCTAGTGGGGGTATGCTCTGTGATCGCAATGCCTAACAAATGGGCAAAGAGTTC
>VBOL01000014.1:21695-23237 GCA_005887945.1 Nitrospirota bacterium | reverse complement strand
GTTGCGGTTGATCTGAGCCCATGGCTTCGGTTGGCTAATGGCGATGGTCTTGAGCCGAAGTGTCTCTTCGGTGGAACACGGAATACGATGATGTCGCAGGTACGAGTGTCGTTAGTCATGCCGGTGCGCAATGAAGAGCAGTCTGTGGAACGGACGATGGGCTCAGTGTTTGCCTCGACCCGATTGCCTGACGAAATTCTTATCGCAGATGGGATGTCGACGGATCGAACCGTCGAGAAGCTCACAGCCTATGCCGGCAAAGGGATTCCCCTTACCGTGATTGCCAATCCCACACGGTTTAGCGGAGGGGGAAGAAACCTTGGCATCCGGCAGGCGAGCGGTGAGGTGATTCTCTTGGCGGATTTTGGCAATGTCATCGATCCGAGGTGGATTGAAGAAATGGTCAGACCCTTTGAGGAGGATAGTGCTGTCGAGATGGTCACCGGATTGCACCGACCGTTGGTGAAATCGGACTTTGAGCATTGTATGGCCGCGATTCACTATCACATCAATTTTATGCTCGGTCGCTATACGCTCGAAGAGCGGATTCAATTGACCCCAGAGATAGTGCTACCGGGTGGAGCCAGTCTGGGGTTCCGTCGACGAGTGTGGGAGCTGGTCGGGGGGTACCCAGAATGGCTGCCGAAGGCCCAGGACAAGATGTTTAGCCGTAAATGTTATGCCTTGGGTGTTCCCGTTCGAATTAGTTGGAATGCCTTTGTGTCCCACCACATGCGGAGTGCGCCCAGGGAAGTCTTCTGGCAGATGGTGGCCTATGGACGGGGAAACGGTCGGATCGGGTGTGTGGACAGCCAGGTCTATAAATTGATGGCCGTATACGGCCTGGTGGGGGGATTGTTCGCCGGGTCAATGGTGTGGTGGCCGTTCTCTCTGCTGGCGCTCGGACTGTTCCTGGCCTATTTCTATCATGCGGGTCTGCGAAAGATTCTGAAAGTCGATGGTGGGCTTAAGCGAGTGAGCTACCTCTGGTGGACTCCCTTGGTGCTTGTTCCTCGCGATCTGGGTCTGCTCGTCGGGCACCTCTGGGGATGGGGTGAGTGGTTGTGTGTGCCACAATATCGCACGCTGTTTACAGCCTATACCGCAGGCTGTGATCCTGAGCGACTTCGCGCGACCAGTCGGTGACATGGTGGAGCGGTTAGTGAGGGAGATGCGAGGGATGCGTGGGAGCGTTGGGGCGCCATGGTGACGGCACTGGAAGCGGCGGTACGGTTGCATGGATATCTGAGCCGTCAGCATTGGGATGGGCAGACCTTAGGTGGCCAGGATCAAGGGGTCAAGTGGCATATTCGTGTTGGACGATTCGTCGATAGTTACTGTCCCTGGTGGCGAAAGCCGGACCGATATGTATTTCAACAGGGGCAAGGGTATTGGGTCTTAGCCAATTGGTTGCTGGCCGATCTGACAGGGAATTCACGTTATGATGAGGTGGCATTGGCTGCGACACATGCGACGGCAGCTCTGCAGTTGGACGATGGATCGTGGCCCTATCCGCTTCCTGAGCGAAAGCATCTGAAAGCG
>VBOL01000014.1:0-21687 GCA_005887945.1 Nitrospirota bacterium | reverse complement strand
TGAGCGGACAGGGAACACGCAATGGGCTGAGCAGGCCCTCCGGTGGCATCGGTTTCTCATGGAACGAATTGGGTTCTTAGACCATCACGGCGGTCGAGCGATCAATTATTTTGATCAGCCGAGAGGGAAGGTCCCGAACAATTCGGTCAGCTTGTTGTGGTTTCTCGGGGAGTATCACCGAGTGCTTGGGAGCAGCCGCAGCGATGGGGGAAGCCAGTTTCTTGAACCTGTTGCTGACTTGTTGACCTTTCTTGAATCCGTACAAGAGCCGAGCGGCGAGTTTCCCTATGAGTTACCGAGTCCCTATGATCAGCGCGCCCGTCCACACTATCTTTGTTACCAGTATAACGCCTTCGCGTGTATGCGGCTCATCTGGTTCGGGGAATATGCGAAGGAAGGCCTGGCATTGAAGATGGCAGAGCGTGTGGCGGGATTTCTTGCTGGGGGCATGCTGGAATCCGGGGCGAGCAAGGCCGATTGTGTTCGGGTGAAACCCGAGGTGGTGTATTACGCCGATGCCTTAGCGTTGGCGTTGTATGAGGCGCATCGTCAGGGGTGGGGACATTATGCGGATCTGGCGCGTCGGGGCTTCGCCTGGGTTCTTCGTCAGCAGGGTCAGGATGGAGGCATGGTGTTCTCGAGGGGCGATTACGGGTGTTTGACGGATCGTAATAGCTATCCACGGTATCTCGCGATGACGTTGTATCATATGTTGCTCTGGGCTCGGCATGAATAGCATGCTCCTGCGCTCAGCACAGTCGGAGTGTAAGTGTCGGACGCGAAGATACAGGTAGATACCCTGACCTCCTTGTCGCAACTGACGGAGAAGGAGGCCGTGTGGTCAGCGCTTCTTCGGGAGGTTGGCGGCGACACACTGCATGTGAGCGTGCCCTGGTTGCGGTGCTGGTGGGATGCGTTTGGGGGGGAGGCTCGTCTGTGTTGTCTCATTGCACGCGAGGGTGACACGCTTGTGGGAATTGCTCCCATGATGATTGAGGCTCGACGGATTGGTCCTCTAACCATTCCGGTCCTGTGTCTCATCGGCAACGATCTGTCTCCGCGGTCTCATGTGGTGTTCCGGCATCGAAGTGGCGAAGTGTGGAGGGCATTTGTGCAGGAGTTGATCCAGTGGCCGTGGACAGTCATGGAGGTAGGGCAAGTGCCGGAGGACTGCGAGGCGTTGTCCCTCTTGGCGCAACAGATGCCACGGGGACTGTCCTCCATGCAGCGTCGCCACACCTTTTCGGTTCCACGGGTTTCGTTCGACGGCTCATGGGAGGAGTTTCTCCGCGGCAAGTCGCAAAACTTCCGCCGATCCCTTCGCCGAACGGTCGGGAAGAACACCAGCACGGTCGTGAAATGCTTTCCGGATGATGGCGACTCCTTCGACACCTTGATTGGGGATGTACGGGCGATCTCTCAGGAGACGTGGAAGCAAACGCAAGGCACGTCGCTCGCGGCCGATGAGCGCAGCTTTCAGTTCTATGAACGTATGATGGCCGCAGCCCATGCGCAAGGAAATCTACTGGTCACGCTCTTGGACGACGCGGAGATGCCTGTGGCCTTTAAGATATTCATTGCGCATCACGACCTGCTCTACGGCTTAAAGACCGGATACCGTCTGTCACACGCGGAAGCTGCTCCAGGATTTTACCTGATGGCGGCGGCGATACAAATGGGATTCGAAACCCACCGGTGGCGTCAGCTGGATATGGATACTGCCACCAGCCATGGGGACTGGAAGTATCGATGGGCCACCCATTCGACATCCGTGGTGTCGTATTACGTGTTCCGCTCGTCCGGTGTGTCCAAGCTGTTGGAGTGTGTGTATCGGCTAAAGAAGCGTGTGGTCCCTGATCCTCCTGTCAACGCCGGGACTTCATAACATGAGCAGGCTGGTGCGGGTGAGGACTCCATCCGGAGGTTGCAAGGATTGGAAAGCTGGGGGGGCGGAGGAGACTCCGTATAGCGTCTCCTGGCTCCATGGGGTTCCGCAGGACTTGGCGTTTGCAGCTTCCTATCAGCGCCTTCTTGCGCGCGCGCCACAGGCCACGATTTTTCAGACTTGGGAATGGGTGTCGTGTGCTATGAAGCACCTGGTCGGCGATCGTGTGCTCTATGTGGTGTGTGTCTGGGAGACTGGGGAGTTGGTAGCTTGTATGCCCGTGACCTGGGGTATTGATCGGGTGCATGGCCTGACGGTGCGATCGGTTCGAGTGCTCGGTGAGGGGGTGGCGGATTATATGCCGTTGCTCGTGGCGGGAGAAGATGGGGCGATTCGTGAGGCGCTGCTGGAAGCGTTGACGATGGGACCTCGTTCGTGGGATGTCATCATTCTCAGTGAACTTCCCGAGCAGGCAGACGAGCGATCTGCTATCGAGCAGTGGGGGCGTGGACGTCGGATGAAGCTGCACTGGCGGCAGTGTACGCGCTCTCCGATTCTGGAGTTGCAGGGCCGGTCTGGCGCGGAGGTTCGCCAACAGTATTCGAAGACGTTACGAACACGGCTCCATCGTAGTCGAAAAAAGATGGATGCCGCGGGGGCGGTCAGGTTTGAACGGGTACGTCCGACTTCGGACCAAACGGATGGCGTGATCGATCAGTGCAAGTCGATTGAAGATGCCAGTTGGAAGGGGCAACAGGGAATCGGCATCTTCTCGACGCCTGAGCGGTTGGTCTTTTTTCGAGAGGTGGCGAAGCAATTTGCCGCTCGTGGATGGCTCGATATTGGCTGGCTCAGCCTTGGAGACCAGGTGGTCAGCTACCGGTTCGGTTTTCGGTATCAGGATGTGTTCTTGGACTACAGTCTCTCATTTCACTCGGCTTACGCAGACGTGAGTCCTGGTCGGATTCTCCTCGATGACTTGGTGGCCTCTTCAGCCGATCTTAAGCTCAAGGCCGTTGACGCCTCGCATGGTGGCATCGAGCATGGACATCAGTTACAGGAGTGGACGAGTCTTGCGCGGACCCATGTGCAACTCTGGATCATGAACCGGACTCTCCAGGGGCAAGGGCTCTATTGGCTTCGAGAACGAGTTCGGCCAGGGATGAAACGGCTGCATCGAGACTGGTTCGGCGACAGGTGGCAGGAGGTGAGTAGCGAACTGCGGGGTATTCTGACGCATTCTCGCGTGTACGCCTTGGGCACGGTGTTGAATCGCAGCGCCGGGCTCGTGCTTCTTCCCGTCTATACCCATCTGCTCCCTCCAGAGGACTTTGGGCTGTACTCGCTGGTGATGATCACCTCCGAGTTGGTTGGGATATTCTTTGGCGTGGGTCTGGTGAATGCCATGGCCTGTCTGTATTTCGATGTTGACGATGAGCGGGAAAGACGACAGATCGTCAGCACGGCGTTCATCGGGTTTGGTGGATTGGCGTTGGTGATGAGTGCTCTCTTGTATCCGTTGGCGGCACTCTCCAACTGGGTGCTGTTTGCGCCACAGGATCATATGGCGTTGTTCGTGATCGCCTATGCCGCTCTGGCCTGTAGTCTGCTCTTCGATCTCGGACTGGGCTATCTTCGACTCGAAAAGCGGTCGTGGGAGTTTCTCTGGGTGTCGCTCGCAAAAACCATTCTCTTCCTGGGTTTCAACATTCTGTTTGTGGTCGGGTTGAAGCTAGGGGTGATTGGGATTTTCTACGGCACGCTGCTCTCCAGTCTCTTCCTTGCCATCGGTCTTGCTGCCAGAATCCTTTGGCAGGTCGGAGTGGTCTGCTCCCTCCCTTTGCTCAAGAACATGGTGAAGATTGGGTTGCCCCTGGCACCGGCTGGCTTGGCTGATGCCGCCTTCCAATCCACCGACAAATATTTCCTGAATCATCTATTTGCTGCGGGGGCGGTCGGACAGTACGCCTTGGGTGGGAGGGTGGCGTCGCTCCTTCATGCGTTTTTGACGGCGCCGTTTGCGCAGATCTGGGTGGTTCGACGATTGGAAACGCTGAAACAGCCAGGGCAGAGGGAGGCGTTTGCCGGAATCTTGACGTATTTTCTCACCCTCCTGGTGACCGTGGGGTTGACAGTGGTGCTCTTCGCCCCTGAGCTATTCAGGTTGGTGGCTTCTCGGGAGTACGCACCGGCCGTGGCTGTTGTGCCATTGTTGGTCTTGGCCTTTATCATGTTGGCGATCAACATGCATTTCGAAATTGGCCTCTATCACGCCAAGCAGACCAAGTGGCTAATGGGCGTCAGCCTCCTGTGCGCGCTCATCAATGTGCCGGTCAGTTATCTGTTGATTGTGCAATGGGGGATCCTTGGAGCTGGTGCGGCCGTCCTGCTGATCTACACGCTCAGAATGTCCATCACAGGCTGGCTCAGTTGCGCTGTGTGCCACGTTCCCCTGGAGTTTGAGTGGCGGCGCGTTGGGGCAATCCTGGCAATGGCGGGGTTGTGCGCCGGAGTGGCGCATTTGGTATTGGGAGTCGATGTTTCCTGGGTGTCGGCCGCCACCAAGATGGGACTGCTGGGATTGTTTCTCGGGTCGATTGTGGTGATAGGGATTATGAGTGCGAAAGAGCGGCGAATCCTGCTCTCGTTATTCAAACAGTCACCCAAAGTGAGCGTGCCGTGACAACGAACCCCGTTCTCTTAGAAGGATGTTCTATGCAGGTTGAGACGCTCGCCCAGCTTGACGCGATTGAGGCGTTACGAACGGAATGGGATGCGCTTCATGCTTCCTGTCCCGATGCAGATCTGTTCACCACCCATGGGTGGGTGATGGCGTGGTTTGCCTCATTTGGGGACAGGAAAGCGTTACGGATCGTGACCGTCAGGGACCATGGCACGTTGATTGGTTTAACGCCATTGGTGTGGACGGCTATTTGGCGACGACCCTGGTTTTCCCTCCATCATATCCATCCGGAGGATCGTCGGTTCATCCCGTTCACTAAGCGACTCGGGTCTATGATGCCAGTGCGTCAGTTGAGTGTGACGGCCAATATTCAAAGTGGGACGATCAGAGGGGGGAGCCTCTGTTTCCCTGGCACTGCCGAGCGAGTGTTGCGTGCGACTTGGACGCACTTGCGAGGACAGCGGGATTGGGACGTGGCGTGCTTGCCTGGACTTCGGCACGAAGAACAGAGCGTGCTGGTTACTGCCCTGTGTAAGAGCGGGCTCCGTGTGGGTGCGAATGAGGCGATCTGCACGTTGTTCGGCTTCCCGGTATTGCCCTGGGAGACCTACTATGCAAACCGTAGACGGCACTTTCGGAAACGGTTTAAAGCGGCTGAACGTATGCTGCTGTCGATGGGGATTCCAACGTTCGAGACCGCCACAGAGCCAGGGCGGGTGACGACGCTGGTGGAAGAGATGTACGAGTTGGCGAAGCAGAGCTGGAAGGAAACCGGGCGAAATGCACGCGAGGTGCATTTGCCCTTGACGGTGGAAGCGATGGCGTTTTATCGAGCGCTATCGATACGCTATGCGGAGCAGGAACGCTGCCCACTCGTCACCGTGAGGCTCGACGGGATCTTGGTGGCCGCGATGCTCTGCGTGGTGGAGGGCGGTCAGCTCTATCTTTTGCAAACCTATTATTCGCCACGAGTGGCAAAGGCTTCTCCCGGTCGATTCTTAATTCGCGAGATCGTGCAATGGGCCGCTGATCATGGGGTCAAGCACATCGATATGAACGGAAATTCCGGTCTGGTGCAGATGTTTGCCGACACGGCGAAGGTGTATGACCAGGCCTTTATTTATCGACCGGATGGCTTCTCGCATTGGTTGTACAGGATTGGGCAATGTGTGCAAGCCTTCCGTCCATCGAGTGCTCCACAGGTCGTTCATGCCGAGACGGATGTCGAGAGGTTTCAAGGTGGCGAATCATGATTGGCCAACCGGCGAATGGACCGTCAACCCCACACGTCGACGACCTTAAGCGCGTGCCGCCACGTACTCGGATATTGGCAGGGATTCTTGTTACGACAGTGATCATCGCTCTGTTTGCGATGGCCGAGTGGTATTTACAATGGTCTGAGCCAGCGCCCTTAATCCAACCGTCTTCTATTCCTGGCTTGCCGTACGAATTGGTGCCCAACGCGCGGCAGCGCATTGCAGGGATCGAGTATCGGACCAATAGTTTAGGATTCCGTGGAGAGGAAGTTCCGCTTACGAAACCGAAAGCGGAATATCGTGTTCTCGTTCTTGGCGATTCGATCGTGTATGGCGCCACGGTTCGAGAAGAAGACGGCCTGACTGCTCAATTGCAGAGGCTGTGGAATCAGAATCGATCTGATGGACGCGTCAGAGTGGTCAATGCTGGCGTGACGAGCTATAACGTCGAGCACTACTTGACGCTGTTCATGAAGAAAACTCAGCAACTTGATCCGGACTATCTCGTGATCGGTATCTTTATGAACGATCATGAAGCCTATATTCCGCAAGAACGAATGCAACTGTGGAAATCCGTGGAAGGGTCCCCTCAGCTGTGGCAACGGAGCTATGTGATAAAAGCTCTTCGGAGTCGTTTGCGAAGTCTTCCGATGCCTTTTCCGCGAGTATCGTCTAGAGAGGGCGGGCTTGATCCGATTCATGATCCGGTATCCCAACAGTACATACCAGATCGGCCATCGTTGGAAGCTCTTTCCGCATTCATCGGGAGGAAAGGCTATTCGTCCACGGAAATTATCCGAGGGTATGTGCCATTTCTCTATGAGATGTCGGCTTGGAATCGCATCCGAGAGCCATTGTCGTCTTTCGCGTGGATAATCCATGAACGACGAATCCCTGGAATGGTGGTGATTTTCCCCCTCGAATTTCAGATCGAGCCGGATTTTCGTTATCCTGAGCCGCAGCGTACGATAATAGCATTGTGCCAATCGCTTGGTCTCCCCGTCATGGATGCCACACCGGTGCTTCGGGAAGTGCAACAGCAGGTGGGACATTCGATTTATGAGCGCTCGGGAGATTTGGCGCATTTTAATGCCGAAGGACACTTGGCGGTGGCGCAGGCGATATTCCAATTTCAGGAGTCGGCACTTCAGAATTTTCCGAAAGAGAGTACCCAAACGATTCAATGAGTAATTGATGGGGTAGTAGGCGGTGCGTTGAGGGAGGATGTCGTGGCACAAAGGGGAGAAGAAGCGTCGTGGCAACGCCTGTGGAACGCTTGGAAAGCGTTTGGCCACAAAATGGGGATGTTCCAGACACGGGTATTATTAACCGTGTTCTATTTTGTGATTGTAGCCCCCTTTGCTTGTGGAGTGCGGTTATTTCAGGATCCCTTGCGGGTGCGTCCCCGCGGGACGTCGAATTGGGTGCCGAAGGTCATCCTTCAGAGTGATGAGCGGGCTCAAGCTCACAAGGAGTTTTGATGTATATCCTCGGCATTTCCTGTTTTTTTCACGATGCGGCAGCGGCCTTGTTGCGGGATTGCGTGTTGGTGGCGGCAGCGGAGGAAGAACGTTTTACCCGTAAGAAGCACGACTCGGCCTTCCCCAAACAGGCGATCCAGTTCTGTCTTGACCAGGCGGGCATCCAGGCGAAAGATCTCGATCATGTCGTGTTTTTTGAAAAACCTCTGGTCAAGTTCGAACGTATTCTGCTGTCCACCATGGGGACCTTCCCCAAATCGTGGAGGGTTTTTCGTGAGGCGATGAGGTCGTGGTTAAGCGAGAAGATGTGGATGAAGAGCCTGATCCAACAGGAGATCGGTGTCGACCAGAGTCGGATTCTGTTTAGCGAACACCATCTTTCCCATGCCGCGAGCACCTTTTTTTGCTCGCCCTTTGAGGAGGCGGCGATTCTCACGGTCGATGGGGTGGGTGAATGGGCCACGGCCTCCTTTGGGGTTGGCAAGAGCAACAAGATTCGATTGCTCAAGGAGATTCACTTTCCGCATTCCCTGGGGCTGCTCTACAGCGCCTTTACGGCGTTTTTAGGATTTGAAATCAACGAGGGTGAGTATAAAGTCATGGGCATGGCCCCCTACGGCCAGCCACGATACGTGGATAAGGTGTGGAAGCTGATCAAGGTCTATGAGGATGGCAGCTTTTGGTTGGATATGGACTATTTTTCGTTTCAGTATTCGACTGAGCGCACCTACAGTCCGAAGTTCGAGCAGCTCTTCGGCAAACCAAGGGAGCCGAAGTCGCTCTTTTTTACGCAGGAGAGCGGATATCCCTCTTATTTTGGTGAAAAACCGGGCAACTACAACGAGCTCTGTGTGGAGAATCAGCATTACGCCGATATTGCCGCCAGCATCCAGGTGGTGACGGAGGACGTGATGTTGAACATGGCCAAGGCCCTTCATCGGGAGACCGGCCTTCGCACGCTCTGCTTGGCTGGCGGGGTGGCACTCAATAGCGTGGCGAATAGTCGTCTGATACGAGAGAGTGGATTTGAGGAGCTGTATATTCAACCGTCGCCTGGAGATGGTGGTGGGGCGCTTGGTGGTGCACTCTATGTCTATCACCATGTCCTCAACAACCCACGAAGTTTCGTGATGGACCATGCCTATTGGGGGCAAGCGCATTCCCATGATGCCATTCGGCAATTTCTGGTGGAGTCTGGCATCCGGCATGAATTCATTGGAGATAACGTGGTCGGATGGTTTAATGGACGATTCGAATGGGGGCCGCGGGCGCTTGGGAATCGGAGTATTTTGGGAGACCCTCGCCGGGCGGAGATGAAGGATATCGTTAACATGAAAATCAAATTTCGAGAACCCTACCGTCCCTTCGCGCCGTCGATTCTAGCAGAGCACTGCGAGTCATTTTTCGAACTCGCCCATCCGGCACAGCAGTACCCGGCGAGGTTTATGTTGTACGTCGTCGATGTTAAACAGGAGAAACGAGACGTGATCCCGGCGACGACGCATGTCAACGGGACGGGGCGTGTGCAAGTGGTGTCACGGGACACCAATCCACGGTATTACCGACTGATCGAGCGTTTTCATCAGGCGACGGGCGTTCCGGTCATCTTGAATACCTCGTTTAACTTGAAGGGGGAACCGATCGTCAATACACCGCGTGAAACCTATTCCAGTTTTATGCGGAGTGGTATCGACCTGCTGGTATTGGATCAATTTTTGGTATGGAAAGAGAAACAGGGTTGTCGAGGTGGTTCATCGGCGCGGCGTTCGAGTGATGAGCCGGTCCGGTGGGGGGAATGTGTACGGACAGTGGAGGGGTAATGCAACTCATTCAAGACATCAAGAATCGATTGGGGGTCATGGGAGAAGTAGTGGGATTCCTCTGGCAGCGTAAGCTCTGGTGGCTGATTCCCTTGATCTTGATGCTGTTTATCCTTGTGCCATTGATTCTGCTCAGCCAGAACTCTGTCATTGCGCCGTTCATCTATACGCTGTTTTAGCGTGCAGTTGGGTGTGAGCAGGGTGCTCATGGTGGAGCGAGGGTGGTCGTTGGTTTTGTCAGGAAGCCGGAGAACGAGGAGGAGCAGCTATGCAGCCATTTGTGGTTGAGACGTGGAAGCAGCGGCCTCATCTGTTTGATCGTCTCCCTGTGGAGGTCGCGCCAGAGGTGTACGATCTCTCACGCCTGGAAACGATCATGTCTCGAATGAAAGACAGCGACTTATTCTGTCGCCGTGCTTCGGGTGGGGTGGGAGAGCCGATGCCTCGGTTACCTCACGGAGATTTTGCAGGGTGTCTTGAACGTCGACTAGAGAAGGAATGTTTGAGTATTAATATGAGTAACCTGCAGAAGTATGACCCCGTCTTCTCGGAAGTCTTGGACCGCTTTGTGCGTGTGTTGGCTCCGGCTATTCAGATGCGTCCGAACGATATCCTGTATCCGACCGCGGCCATTTTTCTGTCTTCACCTCGAGCCGTCACCTGTTATCACGATGACATGGAGAATAATTTTCTGATGCACCTGCGAGGCAGGAAAACACTCCACGTGTTCCCTTTCAAGGCCACCGTAGCGAGTGAATTCGTCAAGGCCTGCTTTAGGAAGCGTCAGGGTATTCATGAGACCTATCGATCCGACCTGGAACGGGATGCCCAGGTGTTTCCCATGCCGCCTGAAACGACGCTGTATATTCCTCGCCTCTGTCCGCATTGGGTCGACAATGATTCGGAGGTGTCGGTTTCAATGAGCCTGAATTTTTTTACCCTTCCCGATTATCTTCTTGAGAAGGTCTATGCCGTGAATGACCGGTTGCGTGCAGCAGTGGGACGGTGGTCTGGACGGGAGCGGGCGGCAGGCAAATACTAAGTACTTTGAACCGCATCAGGCGATCACAACATCATGAGAACTCTTACCGCATTTCCAGTCCTTTCCCCCAGTGATTTCTTGGGGTCCTCTGCACCGTATGGATTTCCTGTGAGTCAAACGAGCAAGGTGTCCTACTGGTACGGGGCTCGGACGGCGATCCGCCAAGGTCTCGTCCAGATCGGTATCAGACCTGGGGATCGCGTGCTGGTGCCGGCGTACGCGTGCGGATCTGAAGTCGATACCCTGCTGAAATGTGGCTGTGTCTTGGATTATTACCGCATCCTGCCGGACATGAGCCCCGATCTTACGCATGTGGTGGACCTGTGCAGCTGTCCGGCTCGGGCGATCTTCGTGATAAATTATTTTGGGTTTCCCCAGCCGATGGATACGATTATGGCTGTGGCGAGAGCACAGGGTCTCTTGGTGATCGAGGACAATGCGCATGGGTTGTTTTCTGCCGACGAACAGGGGCGACCACTGGGGAGCGTGGGCGATCTGGCTGTCATGAGTTTTACCAAAGCTCTGCCCCTTCCAGATGGAGGGGCCTTGGTGGTGAACCGTTCAGTGGAGCCCCAGGAGGTGCTCGTGCAGCGCCAACGTCCTCATCCCCTTCGGGTGGCTGGACAAATGAAATCTCTCATCGAGTTTGCCCTCGCACGCCGCTATCCTACGCTCGTTCGGAGTGTGAAACGCCTCGTCCTTGATCCAGCCATTCGAGTCGTTAAGACCATAGAGGGGCAGGCCAAGGCGTCGCCAGCGGTCGCTCATGCGCAGGCGAGGGAATGGGCGTTCTTCGAGTTCAAGGCTGAACGGGGATCCTGGACCATGTCAGCCTGTTCCCAGTATTTGCTCAGGAGGGGGCTTCCCCACGACGTTGTGGTGCAGCGACGCAGGCGAAACTACCTGACTGTGCTCGGTGCGTTACAGGAAGGCCTGCGTGTCAGGCCGCTCTATCGAACGTTTCCAGCAGGATGCAGCCCGTTGTTTTTTCCCATCCTTGCAGTGGAACTGGCCGGTCTTCGTCAGTACCTGACTGCGCGCGGGATCGAATCGCATCGGTTTGGATTCTTTCATGAGTCGATCCCAACGAAGGGCTTTCTATTCGAAGAGTCTCTTAAAGAGCAAGTCTTAGGTCTTCCTCTGCACCAGGGATTGGGCGATGAGGATATGGTGTATCTCGCAGGGCTATTGAACGATTGGAACATGAATCGTGTGGCCACAGCCGCCTAGTTTCCTATCCGTGAAGCCGTGTGTTCTTATAGTCGGTAGTGAGGGTGCTCAGGCGCTCTTCATTTCGCGATCAGGAAGCGAGTCAGTGATATGGCGGGAATAGCAGGCATTTTCTCTAGAGATGGGCAGCCTGTCGCGGAGGGTGTACTCACGCGACAGCAGGAAAGTCTTGCCCATCGTGCTCGACATGGACATGCGTTGTGGCGCGGTGCTGGCATCGGGCTGATGCATTGCCAAGATGATGTTAGCCCACGGGTATGGCCCAGGGAACAAACACTGGGTGATCCGTCAGGCCGCTATGCCATAGTGTGTGCCGGTCGAATTTTCAATGCCAGGGAAGTGGCCTCTCAGATTGTCGATGCGGGAGGGCGGACGCCCGGCGAGACGATTCTTGAGGTGATGCTCCAAGCCTATGTGCAGTGGGGAGATTCGGCGTTTGGGCGATTCAACGGAGCATTTGCCTGCGCAATTTGGGATGCGGCAGAGCAACGGCTGGTCCTCGCACGAGATCATCTTGGGCTGAAGTCCTTATATGTGCATGTGACCGACCGGCTGTGTATCTTTGGCTCTGAAGTGAAAGCCATTTTGGCGCATCCTGATGTCGCCAAGAATCCGGACGAGGTCAGCATTGCGCAGTTCCTCACCTTCAACCACTATCTCTTTCATACGGAACGCACCTTCTATCAACAGGTTCAACGGGTGTTGCCGGCTCAAGTGCTGACGGTGGATCGTTCGCAGACGCAACGACGGCACTATTGGCAGATTGACCCCATGCGGCAGGACCGCTACTCCAGCGACGAACATTGTGTCGACACTGTACGGGAGCTGGTGACCGATGCGGTGCGTATTCGGATGCCGGACACACCACGAATTGGGGCAGCGTTAACTGGTGGGTTCGATTCGTCTTCCATTGTGTGCTTGATGCGACATCTGGACCGGCAGGAGCGCTCGGGGCGCACTGTCCTTGAGACCTTTTCGTTCGATTTTGGGACGCCGGATGCGGACGAAGTCGAACTGATCGATCTCGTGGCGCGTCGAGTTGGAGCGAATCACCATCACATTAAGGCGTTGACCCCAAATTTCTTTTCTGACCTCGATCGCCTGATCCAGTTGAATAAACAAGCGGCTGATGCCGCAGGGGTGAATGTCTTCCTGAGAGGACTGGGTGGGGACGAAGCGTTCATGGGCACCTTGCACTATTTGTCCGATCTCTTTCGAGGCGGGAAGTGGATCGAGTTGGCACAGGAACTCCGTGGGATGTATCCGGTAGATTACAGCACGGGCAAGAGAACCTCCCTTGAGGACCTGTTCCGATCGTACGTGTTGACACCGCTGATGCCGGAGTGGATTCGGCGTATGCGTAAGGTGCAACTGGGCCAACGGTTTCCACCGAAGTGGGTTGCGTCAGCACTCGTCGCTCGAACCGGGGTCGGACAGACGTTACCCAAGACCGATGCGCCGACATTCTCGACAGCCTACGGGCAGTGGAGTTACGAATTGCTCCATCACGAAGTCGTCGGGGGCGTGATTCCGTATCAGGATGTGGTGAGTAGCGCCGTCGGGGTGGAGACGCGGTATCCTCTCTTGGATATTCGTCTCGTGGAAGCGCTCTTCGCGCTCCCCCGGGAATGGAAACTCTATCGAGGGAAGGTGCGTGTGTTGCAAAAGAAGGCGATGGCTGGTCTTCTCCCGGATGAAATTCTTCGCGACCACGTGAAGAAAAACTTTCACCCGACCTTGAATCGGTTCCTACGGCAGGCGTATCAGAAACCAATCGAGGATCTCTTGACCTCCCCCAAGCCGCTGGTTCGAGAATTTCTCGACTGGCCGGTGCTGGACGCGTACTACCGGAGTTTTGTCAGTGGGCAGGTCTCTGACCCATCACCGCTCTGGGGCGCGATGAATTTGGAGAAGTGGCTCTCGGCGGAGTGGGGTCCCAAGTGTTCGTGCAAGTAGCGTCCAGACGAAGTTGTGCCGGTGCGATGCAACCCTCGATATGATGAGTACCATGCAGAGACGGATAAATCTCTTTTGGTTATTGGAGATGACGGTCTGGACGGGCATCTGCGTCCTCTTCTCCCTGTTCATTGCCAAAGGGGGTTGGGTGGGGGGCGCGGGCATTCTGGCCGCCCTCATGTTGTTCGTCATGCTCACTCGGTACTTCCATGTCTTGCTCTGCCTGTGGATGGCCGGTATCCCGACGTTATTTATTTTTCCAAACAATGTGCTTCACGCCATCCTTTCAGCCTTGACCGTGGATCGCATTTTGTACGGGATTCTCATGGCGACATTGCTCGGCAGTTGGCTACTTAAGCGCAGCCGTCCCGTCCCCACGACTTCCGTGGAGAAAGCCATGTGGGTCTTCCTGGCGGTGGCGACTCTGTCGCTTCTGTCTACTACGATGACAAAACCGCCCAAGGCCGTCTATGACGGGTTCGTCATGTTGGTTCAGGGAGTGGTGATGCCGTACTCGGCCTTTGTGTTGGCTAAAAACCAGGTATGGACAGAGAAGGGCATGGAACGGTTTTTCTTGCTCTTGATTGGGGTGGGGGTCTATCTCACCGTGGCAGGCGTGCTGCAGTTCTTTTTTCAGATTACGTTTTTTATGCCCCAATATCAATATATTGAGTTTGACGTGGAGATGGATCGTGCCACTGGAACGTTTTTTAGCCCGACCGAGTATGGGGGGGTCTTAAGCGTGATCCTCATGCTCACTCTGCTGCTCTATGCCAGAGCTGGGGATGCTGTCTATAGGACAGCCTTACTGGGGTTCTCAGCACTCTTCACCTTTGCGATCCTGCTGACCAAGACCAGAGCGGTCTGGGTAGCCCTGCTTGTGGCGCTTGGGGTTGTGTGTTGGAAAGATCGACGGGTTCGAGCCGTGCTCGGGATTGCTGCCATTCTCGGAGGCGTGGCGCTGATCGTTGCCCTGCCGTTTCTCCTCAATTCTGAATTGTTTGAACGCCGAATTGCCGAGCAGGAGCCTATTTATAATCGCATCGCAATCTATGCCACCGGCCTCAACATGGTCATCCATAACCCAATCCTTGGCATCGGGTTCGGCAAAGACTCATTTCGTGAAGCCAAGGGGGATTATTTTGCCTCCTTCGGAGATATCTCGGCGCAGTGGGCCTCGCAACCCAGTGTGCCGCATAACGAACTCCTGTTGGTCCTGACTCTGACAGGATTGGTCGGACTCACTGCCTATTTGATCTTGTTATATCGGGCCTATCGTCTGCTGGATATCGCTGAGGTCCAATCGCGTGAGAAGCCCATGATTCGGGGTGAGCTTGCGTGCTTTCTGAAGGCGGCGTTCTTCGTCTTTGTGACCACGGGCATGTTTTCTGATCTTATCTTCTTTATTTATTACGTGATGCTCTTGTATTTTTTGTTGGGTATGGTGGCCTCCCCTGTTCCAGATGGGGAGCGTGGAATTCAAGGCCAAGGACCTGTCGTTCCTGTCTGAGGAGATGGTACATGGGTGTGGGAAGTGATCGGATCGGTGTAGAGCGAAACCGCGAGAGTATGTGGAAAGGAAAGCCAGTCTTGGTCACTGGCGCGGGGGGGTTCATTGGAAGCCACCTAGTCGAACGGCTTTTAGCGGCTGGTGCCCAGGTCTGTGCCCTCGTTCATTACAATGGTCGAGGCCATTGGGGGTATCTAGAGACCTTCGTTGGCGCGCGGACGGATCTCAAGATTATCGCGGGGGATATCGCCGACCCGTTTCTCGTGAAGGAAGCGGTGACGGGATGCGACACGGTATTCCATTTAGCTGCGTTGATTGCGATTCCCTACTCCTATATCGCGCCGCAGAGCTATGTGATGACCAATGTGCTGGGAACCTTAAATGTGCTACAGGCCTGTCGGGAGTTGGGTGTCAGGAAGATGGTCCACACGTCCACCTCAGAAACGTATGGAACGGCTCGCTACATGCCGATCGATGAGCAGCATCCGCTACAAGGCCAGTCGCCTTATTCGGCGAGTAAGATTGGCGCCGATAAGATGGCGGAGAGCTATGCGTGCTCGTTTGGACTTCCCGTGGCGACCCTCCGTCCCTTCAATACCTATGGACCCAGGCAGTCCGCCAGGGCGGTGATCCCGACGATTATCAGTCAACTCCTGTCTGGGCAAACACGGATTGCACTGGGATCATTGACGCCTGTGCGAGACTTTACGTTTGTCAAAGATACGGTAGAAGGGTTTCTGCTCGCGGCTGAGTGCGACAAGAGTGTGGGACAGGTCGTGAATATTGGCTCCGGTCAGGGCATTACGATCGGAGCGCTCGTCACCCTGATCGGCACCTTGCTGGGCAAGACGGTGGAGGTGGTGTGTGATCAGGACCGGGTTCGTCCTGAAGCGAGTGAGGTCATGGAACTGATCTGTGGCAATGCGAAAGCGAAGACGCTCTTCGGTTGGGAGCCACGACACACCCTCTCCGAAGGTCTGACGGAGACGATCCATTTCATTGAACAGCATCTGCATCTGTATAACCCTCACATCTATAACGTGTAAGAGGACGGCAAGTTATGCAAGCGATCATTCTCGCCGGTGGGCGAGGGACGAGGCTAAAGCCCTATACCATGAACTTTCCCAAACCGTTGGTGCCACTGGGAAACTACCCGATTCTTGAGATCATCATCCGCCAATTGCGGGCTCAAGGATTTTGCAAAGTCACCATTTCCACCGGGCATCTGGCTGAGCTGATTCAAGCGTATTTCGGCAATGGGGATCGTTGGGATATCGAGATCGACTATGTTCGAGAGGACAAGCCCCTCAATACGGCTGGAGCATTGAAGTTAGTGAAGGATTGGGACGAGAACCTGTTGGTCATGAATGGGGATGTCTTGACGACGCTGAATTATCACCAACTGGTGGCAACACATATCCAGCACAGGGTTCAGGTAACTGTGGCGACGACGAAACGAGAGTCGCGAATTGATTTTGGGATCGTCGAGACCGATCAGGAGGGGTTTCTGACACACTACCGTGAAAAGCCTGTGTATACCTATGATGTCAGCATGGGTGTGTATGTGTTATCGCGGTCCTGTCAGGATCTGATTGAGGAGGGCGAAGCCCTGGGGATGCCAGATTTGTTGTTGAGGGTGCTGAAGACGCAGCAGCGGGTCTATTGCCACAACGCCGATTGTTATTGGCTGGACATTGGTCGAGGGGATGATTACGAGGAAGCGCAGCGGCAATTCCAGTCTAACCCACAAAAGTTTCTTCACAATGGAGTCTAAAACCGTATTGATCACTGGCATCGGTGGCTTCTTTGGTGGCCACCTCCGTCAGGTGCTGCTCACGCACTATCCGGATTGGCATGTGGTGGGGCTCGACCGAGGGCCGGTCGCAGACAGGGGGGAGGTCGTCGTTGCCGATTTGGCCGATCGGCAGGCCCTGGCGGCATTGATGGCCAGCATTGCTCCTGATTACGTGTTTCACCTGGCTGGAGTTATTTATTCATCTGATTGGGACCAATTGTTTGAGAGGAACGTTCGGGCGACGATAAATCTATTGGATGCTACGGAGAGTTGTTCTCAGCCCCCCCGCGTGGTGATCCCAGGATCAGCGGCGGAGTACGGATGGGTCTCAACGGAACAGATGCCTCTAAAAGAAAGCGAGCCGCTGACGCCTATGTCGCCCTATGGGGTGGCGAAGGCCTGGCAAACTACGGTGGCCCGTTCGTATTTGGTCAAAGGCTGTCAGGTGATGATTGGGCGGGTGTTTAATGTGATCGGCCATGGCGCACCAGATCGCTCTTCGATGGGAACCTTCGCCCGTCAACTCCGAGCCATCATGAGAGAGGGCGCGCCTCCTTCGATCCGGGTGGGCAATCTCAAGGCACGACGAGATTTTGTGGATATTGCCGATGCTTGCCGTGCGTTGGTGGCGATTGCGACGACCGGAACAACCGGGGAAATCTATAATATCTGTTCTGGACGATCCGTGGCGATGGAGACGCTTCTCACCCAGATGATCGAGCATGTCGGGGTTCCAGTGGAGGTGATTGTGGATCCGGCCAGACTTCGGGCGGCCGATGTGCCTGATATCTATGGCAGCACGGAGAAGATTGTTCGCAACACGGGCTGGAGCCCGCAGGTCTCTCTCGAAGCCTGTCTTCGGGCGATGCTGGGGGCGTGACTTATCCATTTCACGTACAGCCTGTTTCTGTCTGGTCGCATGTCTGTGTGTTCGTGAGTATCCGCGCAAGTACTTCAAATTATCTGACCGGCAGTCTGTGTGCTTTAAGGCCTTGTTGGTGCGATGCGGTCTGGCCTCTGGTCAGGAACCGGGTTTCTCCATGAGTCGTTTTGATCGACCACAACAATGATCACCATTCTGCAATTCATCGACAATCTGAGACTTGGAGGGAAGGAACGTCAGTGCGTGGAATTGCTGAAAGGACTGTCGACACGGACGGGATTTCGCAACCGCCTTGCGGTGATGGATACAGAGGTGTTTTACAAAGAAATCTATGACGTGCCGGATCTTCCGACGCGGTTCTTGATCCGTGAATGGAAACAGGATCCTCTAATTTTCTGGACGTTATTTCGCCTCTGTCAGGAATGGAAGCCAGACATTATTACCGTGTGGGATTCGATGACCGCCATCTATGCGGCTCCTATCTCGAAGCTGTTGAGGATTCGGCTCGTGAACGCCATGATTTTAGAAGCGCCTGAGCGGCCGACGAGCACACTTCGGTGGCGCTCTCGCGTCGTGTTTCCTCTGTCGGATGCGATTGTGGCCAATTCTCGTGCAGGTCTTCGTTCCTACGAGGTGAATTCACAAAAAGCTCGGGTGATCCATAGCGGATACGATGTCGCGCGATTAGGAGAGATATCATTCGAAGACCCAGAATCGGTGAAACGACGGTTACAATTAAACACGCCTCTTGTGGTCGGCATGGTCGCGAATTTCACGCCCTATAAGGATCATCAGACTTTTATTCGAGCGGCGCAGCTCATTCTCTCGCGGCGTCGGGATGTGACATTTGCGATGGTGGGCGCCGGAGTGCTTCTCGACTCCTGTCGTGCGATGGTGCGCGCAGACGAGCGCACGCATATTAGGTTCATGGGGTTGCTCCCCGAGGCGATCGAGCCGATTGTGAATACCTTCGATGTGGGGGTCTTGGCGACCTTTACAGAAGGCATTTCTAATTCCATCATGGAATACATGATGCTTCAAAAGCCCGTTGTCGCCTCAGACGGCGGGGCGGTGGGAGAGTTGGTGCTCGATGGTCAGACCGGCTATCTGGTCCACCCGCGAGATCCACAGGACTTGGCTGAGAAGATTGGCCGCCTGCTCGACGATCCGTCCTCTCGGCTCAGCATGGGGACCTTGGGCAAACAGCGAGTGGAACAAGGGTTCACCTTGGAGCAAACGACAAATCAGTTTGCGGCCTTGTACGAGGCCTGTATGAATCGGCCACCTCAACCTTCCCCCCTGATCTAAGTTCACGGACGACTAGCACGCATGTGTGGGATCACAGGCATATTCGATGCTTCCCGGCGGATGGGCACATCCGAGTTAGACGTCGCAGTGCGTCGCATGACAAGGGCACTGGTCCATCGTGGACCAGATGATGAGGGGGTCTGGGTGGAGGCGGTCGCCGGACTCGCACTCGGGCACCGTCGCCTGTCGATTCTGGATGTCTCTCCCCAGGGACATCAACCAATGGTCTCACACGACGGACGGTATGTCGTGGCCTTTAACGGGGAGATCTATAATTTTCAGGACATGCGTCACGATCTCGACCGCCAGAGTCGCGGACAGGCCATTCCCTGGCGCGGCCACTCAGATACCGAAGTGTTATTAGCGGCTGTCTCCCGTTGGGGGGTGCAGGAGGCGGTGCGGCGGCTCAATGGGATGTTCGCCATCGCGTTGTGGGATCGTCAGGAGCGTAAGCTGCACCTGATTCGGGATCGAATGGGGGAGAAGCCGCTGTATTATGGATGGGTTGGCCCTGTCCTCCTGTTTGGATCTGAATTAAAGGCGCTGCTGCAACAACCGGATTGTACCCCCACCATTAGTCGTGACGTGCTTCGCCTGTTCCTTCGTTATAATTATGTGCCGAACCCCTATTCCATTTATGAGGGGATGAGCCAATTATCTCCGGGGAAGATCCTGTCCCTGTCTGCCGTCACAGGGAAGACCACCTCGCCCGTACCCTATTGGTCTGTCACAGCAGCGGCGACACGAGGGGCGTCGAATCCGGGGCAGTTATCGGTGGCAGAGACGGTCGAAGCATTGGATCGCGTGCTTCGAGAGGCCGTCCACAGTCGGATGGTTGCTGATGTGCCATTGGGGGCGTTCCTGTCCGGCGGGATCGATTCGACGACGGTCGTCGCCATGATGCAGGCGGCGAGTGGGCGACCAGTCAAGACATTTTGCATTGGATTCGACGAACCTGGAAGCGATGAATCGGGGTATGCACAGGCTGTGGCAGCGCATCTTGGAACAGAGCATACCGAACTCAAGGTGACTTCGGCAGACGCCATGGCCGCAATGGCGATACTCCCGGCGCGCTACGATGAGCCCTTTTCAGATCCCTCTAGTATTCCTACCTGCCTGGTCTCTGCATTGGCGCGTCAATCGGTCACCGTGAGTCTCTCCGGTGACGGAGGAGATGAACTCTTCGTAGGCTATAACCGCTATATCCTTGGTCAGCGTGCCTGGTCTCGGATCGGCTGGATCCCCTTTGGCCTTCGACAATCAGTGGCACGGAGGCTCTGTCCCATCACGCCAGAAACATGGACCACCATATTGGGTGGCCTGTCGGCGTTATTGCCTCGGACGGTTCGTCCTCGGACCCCGGGGGAAAAGGTGCACAAGTTGGCGGAGGTTCTGCAGGCCAGGTCTTCCGAAGAGATGTACCATGGAGCTATCTCGCATTGGGCGGCTGCTGTCTCCCCCGTACTCGGCGGGCAGGAGCTCCCCACGCTGTTCGCGGATCCGAGGCAGTGGGACGACCTGTCGGATCCTGTTGCGCGAATGATGTTGATTGATATGCTGGGGTACCTTCCTGACGATATTCTGGTTAAGCTCGATCGGGCCAGCATGGGCGTCAGCTTAGAGGCACGGGTGCCGTTTCTGGATCATCGCGTCGTGGAGTATGCGTGGCAGATTCCGCTCTCGATGAAACTGCGCGAGGGGCAAGGGAAATGGATTCTCCGGCAGGTGCTCTACCGCTATGTGCCGCGCGAACTCGTCGAACGCCCGAAGATGGGGTTCATGATTCCCATCGGTGATTGGATTCGTGGTCCACTTCGCGAATGGGCAGAAGATTTGTTGAGCGAGGACAGGCTGAGGCGTGAGGGCTATCTCGATGCTGCTCCCATCCGTGAGAAATGGGCGCAGCATCTCTCGGGACAGCGAAACTGGCCGTTCCAACTCTGGGATGTGCTCATGTTTCAAGCCTGGCTCGCCCATCACCAGCACTCCTGAAGCCCTGATACTGTCGGGGATGGCGGTCAAGGACAAGAAAGTCAGTTTTCGGCCTCTCAGCCTGAATTTTTGACCGGCCCCTCTTAACCGGATCCGACCTGTATGTTAGGGTCGGGCAGAAAGGAGGACCGTATGCCCCGCAACCGTCACACCGTCGAGCATATCATTACCAAGCTGCGTGAAGCCGAAGTGGCCTTGAGCAAAGGGCAGCCCGTCGCGAAGGCAGAGGTGGCCTCGGTTGTTTGGACAGAAGTTCCGTCTTCATAAGTGGAGCCCTGCGTTTGTTTGCCTACGCTGTTTGGGACAGTGCAGGCAGGTTGTCGAAGTAGACCTCATCTGGTGTTTTGTCGGCAAGCGCCGTGTGCGGTCTTCTCTGGTTGTAGAACGCAAAGTATTTGTTTAATCCTTTCCTGGCATCGCTGACGCACTCTGCCATAACGAGAATCATGCCAACCATACCCCTGCACAAGGGAGACAGGGCCGCTTGAGTACAGGTTCTACGCTTCTTCTGAGTCATCTCTCTCCCTCCTACCCCGGTACCATCCGTCAGGCGCTTCCGCTTCTCTACAGACCACGCTATGGGATCGGATCCTTTGAGATCACCGGGTCGTCCAGATACACCACCGGCGCTTGGCCTGACACGTTGGCCGTGGTCCCCAATTCGATCCAGTCATACACTAACCCTGCAGGGATCGTTGGCCCCGCTGTCGTGATAATTCTGACCCCATCTTGCCAGACTTCCGTTAGGCCGTTGCTTCCAGAGGAGACATTGATGTGCATTGTCACACGCACCCATTGATCTTTCGGAAAGGGGATGGGAGCCCGTAACGTCTGGTTGGCTTGCGG
>VBOL01000185.1 GCA_005887945.1 Nitrospirota bacterium | reverse complement strand
GCGAACAACCAAATGCGAGCCGTACTTGAGAAGATCAAGCTGGTGGCAGGAACGGATTCGACGACGCTGATTCTTGGAGAGAGCGGAACCGGCAAGGAGCTGGTCGCCAATGCCATCCATCAAAACAGCGCCCGAAGCCATTACCCCTTGATCAAAGTGAGCTGTGCGGCGCTTCCAGAAACCTTATTAGAAGCGGAACTTTTTGGCCATGAGAAAGGGGCGTTCACGGGGGCGTTGCGGCAGCGGCGCGGGCGGTTTGAACTGGCACATCGAGGCACGTTGTTTCTCGATGAAATCGGGGAAATCTCGCCGGTCGTCCAAGTCAAATTGTTGCGGGTACTCCAGGAACGGCAGTTTGAGCGAGTCGGGGGGAACGACAAGATTGATGTCGACGTGCGCCTGGTCTGTGCCACCCAGAAAGACCTGCGGAAGGAGGTCTCTCAGGGGCGGTTTCGAGAGGATCTTTTTTATCGGCTCAATGTCGTGCATGTCGTGATTCCGCCGTTGCGTCAACGGCAGGAAGACATCATGATCATTGCAGAGCACGTTCTCAAGACGTGTTCCGGCAAGATGAATAAGACGTTGAAAGGGTTTTCTTCCGTGGCGCGTGAACTCTTCTTGCGCTATTCATTCCCAGGAAACGTGCGAGAATTGGAGAACATGGTCGAGCGTGCGGTCGCGCTGGGGCGGGATCGTGAAGCGATCCAACCGTCCGATCTGTGCGGGTTTCAGTCCTGTCCGTATACGGGCGGGGTACCACAAGAATCTTGTGGATTCTGTAGCGAAGGGCTGACTGGGCAGAAGCGCGAGGAACGTCCGCTGACCTCGCTGGCGGCGGCGAGAGAGCAGTTCGAGCGTGAATATATTGTGTCGGTCCTCGGGCGGGTGGAGGGCAATCGAACCACAGCCTCGAAAATTCTCGACATTTCGCGAAAAGCCCTGTGGGAAAAGTGCAAGCGCTACGGCATTCCGTCGAATAGAAACGGGTCGGATCCCGATGACGAAGGAGAGTGACGAAGAAGAATAGGACTACTCCGAAGCCTCCGCCCCCCCTTCCCACAACTTAACGGTCCGATCCCATGACGCGCTGGCCAGCTTCATCCCATCCGGTGACAGGGTAATCCCGCGAACGCCTCCAGTATGGGCTTTGAGCGTTCTGAAGCAACGGCCGTTCGACAAGTCCCAAAACCGAATCGTCGCGTCATCGCCGGCGCTGACGAGCACCTTGCTGTCCGACGTGACGGCGAGCGAGCGCACCCAGCCGGTATGGCCTTTCAGCGTGCGCTGTTCCGCCACGTGGGGCATGTCGAACAACTTGATCGTCTGGTCACGGCTCCCGGTAATGAGCAGTTTGGCATCGGGGGTAAAGGCCATCGCGCCGATCCAATAGTCCATCGGCTTTTGGAATCCACCGTCGTCTTCGACAAAGTACCCGCGCGTTTCACTGGTATCATCGTCGTGCTGTTTCCAGTGTCCGTTATGCAGGATTTTTTCCTCTCCGCTGGGTAAGACTTCCCAAAGCTTGATCTTGCCGATATCCGTTCCACTGGCGAGATGCAACCCGTCGGGCGAAAAGACGACGCAGACCGACCAATGGTGGTCGTACTGGTCCTTGCCAAGCAGGGTCATGAGCTCGGTGCCGGTGGTGACTTCCCAGATCTTGATGTCTTTGTTGTGACTGCCGCGCGCCAACATGAGGCCGTCTGGCGAGAGAGAGAGGCTAACGACATTGTGGTCATAGCGTGTGAAGAGGAGCTTCTTCGATTCTCCGGTATTCGGGTTCCACAGCCGGATGGTACGGTCCTCGCTGGCAGTGGCCAGCGTCTGGCCATCCGGCGTAAAGACGACGGATCGGATGTCCGCCGTGTGTCCCCTGAGTGAGCGCAGGAGGCGTCCGGTTTCAATGTCCCACATGCGGACGAGTCGGTCGACCCCTCCGCTGGCGAGGGTCAACCCGTCCGGTGCGAAGGCCACCGACCAGACACCATGCGAATGGCCGCGAAACGAGGTCAATTCCCGTGCCCCCGTCTTCCAGTATTCGAGAAAATCGACTGGCGCGGTGCCCGTTCCCGACGATGTTGCGAGTCGGGAGGACGAGGGAGCAAGTTGGGAAACAGTGGGATCAGCCATGCTCAATAATCCTTACGACTAGCAGGATGCTGAAAAGTCGCTTTTCTCACCCGCCCAGCCCCGGCGCGCCGAGACGCGCCTGTTCCCATGTGGCGTTTTCGCATCGTTCAGACCCTCAACGTACCCCCAGAGGGTACGGCCCTCGGCCCTTCAATCGCTACGGCCTTGCTGGTCGGCCTTTTTGAGCATCCTGCGGGGATGTTCTGCTCTTGTCCCAGAAGTGCATGCCCTCGAAACTCCGCTGGGCTGAATGGTTTTTCCGTAGCCTGCTGGAACAAGGTAAAGCGGCCAACGAAGACAGGCTTGATTGCCAACCGGCGATTCGCCCAGTATAATTGGTGGCGGCTTGGGGTGATCGTAAGAGAAGCTCCGTCATCAAGTCAAGCAGGCTATGAGAGCCGGTTCGCGTCCCCCATCTGGGGGTGCCGAGGCGGCCAGACCGGATTGGACGATCAAGGACTAGTATGGAACTTCGTTTTCAGCCCGCATTGTTACAAGAGGTCATCGACTCGTTCGTCGAAAAGACGGAACGGGAAGGCGATCCCACCTCTTATAAAGAGTTCCACGAACTAGCCGACCCGATCTACGAGAAGTTTACACTCGACGATCGTGAGAGCGAGTTCAAGAAGCTCTACCAGTATATGTTCGGTATCTGGGGGTTTTCCGATATCATCCGCGATGCCTTCAACGAATATCCTTTGCTAAAAGAAAGAGTCGGAATCGTGCTCGTCAAGGGGGTGCTCAAGGAAGATCAGGAAGGTGTCGATATTCTCAGGAAGTGGGGATCCGTCGAACACGAGATGGCTCGAGTGTTCGAAGAAAAAGGGTTGAAAGGCGTTGGGATCAAGCTCATTCCACGACGATTCTACGACCCTGCGCTCACGCGCTATTGCCGCCATGAGTTGTTGCATATCTCGGATATGCTGGATCCGGCCTTTGGGTACGATCCGGATACCAAGGTCGGGCAAAATCCTGGCGAGGAAACCCTCATTCTCCATCGTTATCGCATCTTGTGGAGTCTCACCGTAGATAGTCGGCTGACAGTAGCTGGTAAAGAGCCGATGCTGAGGAAGGAAGACCGGTTCAAAGAGTTTCGTTCCTGGTATCGCAAGATTCCCGCGCCACAATTGAAATCGGTGTTCGAAGGGTTGTGGCAGACGAGTTTCTTTACCCACTCGGAATTGATCGAGATGGCGTCGGACACCTTGCGCGTGATGGACCGTGCCGTAGATGTCGAGGGGGGGGAGGTTCCAGAAACAGAAAATAAAGTCATGTTGATGCCGGGATTTCCCTGTCCTCTGTGCCGGTTCCCAACCTATTCGTGGGTCGAGGATATGGGCAACAAGATCGAGACCTATGTACTCGATTTCATCCGCGAGAATCACCCTGGCTGGGATATCGAATTCGGGGCCTGCGATCGCTGCGTCGAGGTCTACAAACTGCGCGCCGACGGCGTCATGTAAGGGTGCACTACTGTGGCTACCGATTCGCCATATGGACGTCGCGACTTCCTCAAAGATTCTGTCGTTTCCGTTGCCAAAGCGGCACAGGAATTTGCCAAACACCAAGATGTCGTCTCGGAACAACCGGCTCCACCACCGATGCGGACGGATTGGTTGCGTCCTCCCGGTGCCGCTGACGAGGCACTGTTTTTGGAGCGATGCACAAAATGCGGCGACTGCGCCAAGGTCTGTCCCTACGGGTCGATTACGTTCCATCCGCAGAACGGGACACCGGTGATTTTTGCGGATCAAATGCCGTGCTATCTCTGCGAGGATATGCCTTGCATTGCGGCCTGTGCCACCGAGGCGTTACTCCCTGTCGAAGGACGCGGGCAGATACGAATGGGTCTCGCGGCCGTCTCGCACCAAATCTGCACGGCAGGGCAGGGGTGCCATGCCTGCGCGTCTAAATGTCCCACGGATGCCTTATCGATGGATTTTGACCGGCAGCGGATTGTTGTGGCGGCCGAACGTTGCGTCGGATGCGGGCTGTGCGAACAAGTGTGCCGGACAGTAAACGATCGCGTGGCCATTCGAGTGACACCGGTTAGATTGTTGGCGCAGTCGCTCTCGTGATCCACAAGAACAGGCTTGAATGCAAGAAGGACATTGAAGAGATATGGTGCGTCTAGCATGGAGAATAATTTGAGGAATCATCGGCTTAGATTATCTCTTGCGAAGATGAAAATCGCGCTTGACAACCCCCTGGGCCTGTACCTACCATACGAGACCGGGGCCAAAGGTTTGACCTCAAATGCCCGGAAAGTTCATGTGGGCAACAGGGTAAGCCGAGGAGCTGATTCTCATGACGGGTAAACAGCCGGTGCAAACAAATTCTTCGGCCGTGGCCGCAGTCATTCCGATTTCGCCCGCCATTAAAGATTCACCCGCAGTCGAACGCGCCCTCAGTCGCAGTAAGCTCTATCTCCTTGTGTCGTGGAGCCTGCTCTATCCTGAAGACGACGAGTTTCTTGATTACGTGCAATGCGGAGAGTTCGTCGAGGATGGGCGCGCGGCGATCGATGCCATGGACACGGCGCTCGACGGCATCGGGGGTGAACGGGCCAAGCAGAAGCTGGTGCTGTTGCGCAAGCAGTTCGATCAGATCGAGAAAGTTGTCGCGTCAGAATGTGTCAACTGGCAACTCAGCGATCTGCAAGCGGAGCATCGACGAGTGTTCAGTAACGTCATCACCCTCGATTGCCCTCCCTACGAAACGCTCTTCGGAAACGACCACGTGTTTGCTCAATCACAAGTCATGGGCGATATCGCCGGATTCTATCGTGCGTTCGGGGTAGAATTGTCCAAGGATATCCATGAGCGATTGGATCATTTGAGCGTCGAATTCGAGTGCATGCATTTCCTGGCCTACAAGGAATCCTATTCCCGCTGTCACGACGGAGCCGACAAGACTCAGATCGTCCTGGATGCGCAGAAAAAGTTTGTCAAGAATCATATCGGCAGGTGGGTTCCGCTGTTTTGCCGGATGTTGGTCAAGAAAGCCGCGTCCGGTTTGTACCAACACGTGGCGGACTTGATGGCGGAGTGGATGGATTTCGAAGTCGCATTCCTGTGCGTCGCTCCCCAGCCCTACTCGGAAACCGATTATCGCCCGGCGACGTTCAATTCACCGGAAGGCCAGACGTATGAGTGCGGTGCGCAGGATCAGGGCAATGAACTGAGTCTGTTGCTGAACGAAGTTGGCGCAGAATCATATTTGGACAAGAAGGATCAAGGCAAAGACAAGGAGGAGGGACCGGTCGGAACCGCCTAATCATTGTCGGGATTCATGAAGGGCTCTATGTGTTGTATGTCGGCAGTTATCTTGGGCCACCGTTCTTAATTTTTAATCGAGAGGAGGAGTGTCCTATGAAAGCAGAGAAGCCACAGGGCAAGCTTCTGAGGATTGGCATTCTTCTGGCTTCGCTGATCGTCGGCGTGATTTTGGCACTCCTCTCTATACTCTCTCCGCATTGATCATGGGCGTGATGCTGATCTTAATTTTTTAATCGAGAGGAGGGGTATCCTATGAGAGTAGTGCAGACACACAGCAAGGGTGTGGTGTTTGGCATTCTTCTCTCTGCGTTGATCGTGGGCGTGATGCTGACGATCGGGCGGGTTCCGTTGGCTGTCAGCCAGCCGGTTACGATTCCGGCGAAGGTGGTCAAGGGCGCGATTCCAATGGATGGCGCGAATCCAGTCTGGGAGAGCGTTCCTGGGGTCATTGTTCCGTTGAGCGGGCAGCTGATCACTACTCCGATGCACCCGAACATTTCGGTGAAGTCGGTGTTCGTGAAAGCCATGACCAACGGCAAAGAGCTTGGTTTGCGCATCGAGTGGAGCGATCAGACCAAGAACGATACGACCATTGGCCCACAGGACTTCCGGGATCAGGCGGCGATCATGTTTCCAGTCAACACGGCTGGAGCGCCACCCTTCCAGTGCATGGGTCAGTCAGGCGGCACCACCAACATTTGGCGGTGGAACGCAGAGTGGCAGAAGGACCTTGGCAAGGATAGCGCAGGCATCTGGGATGTGGACGACCAATACCCGGGCATTTTCTGGGACTACTATTTCGAAGAGCCGGCGGGCGGCGTGACCTATCCGGACCGGATCGGCCGAAGCCTTGGGCCCTTCAATCCTGGCATCTGGTCGGGCAATATCATGTCCGATCCGACGCTGCGCGTGAGCTCGGTTGAGGATCTGAATGCTAATGGCTTCAGCACCCTCACGACGCAAGCGCATCAGGATGTCATCGGAAACGGTGTATGGGAACCTTCTGGTTCCGTCAAGGGCGGTGGATACACTGGTCCAACCTGGCGTGTGGTGGTGAAGCGCACGTTGGAAACCGGTGATGCCAACGATACCCAATTCAAGGTAGGAATGTCTGTGCCCATCGCGTTTGCGGTGTGGGACGGTAACAACATTGAACGTAACGGCATGAAGGCGCTCTCCACCTGGTTTACCCTGAAGCTGTAGTTAGGGGAACCGGTCTCCGGAGAACCCCTCTCTTACCTCTAGGGGTAGGAGCGATAGTGTAACGAGAAAACCCCAGTCCGGCGTCAGACCGGGCTGGGGTTTTTCTTTTTCTGTGACAGCCAGTACTGTATGCTGACCACCAATTGGTGAGTAAGCCCTGAAAAGGGGAAGCGAGGGGCCTCCGAGGGTTGCATTTGGACGATACCGGAGTGTATAAAAAAGAGTTGGTTTTATTGAGAAATCATCTTATTTCCCCTCCAGTTGGTGGTGAATTAGCTTGAAAGTTTCACTGCTCTTTCCTCCAACGTGGCATCCATCACAGCCCTATCTGAGCCTTCCCTCGTTGATGGGGTTTTTGGCTCAGGGTGGCGTATCCGACGTCTCCCAGCGCGATCTTGGGATCGAGCTCTTAGACAGGGTGGTCACCCAATCCTATGGGGCAGAGCTCTATCAGGAGTTGGTCGATACACAGCGAACGCTTCAGCGGGAACGAATCGGAGAAACTGGACCGGGAAGTGCCGAACATTTGGCGAGAGTTGTGGAGTCGCTGGACCGCTTTCCGTATCTCATTGATCGGATTGAGCCGGCTAAGGAGATCCTCCGCGGGGAGGGCTTCTACGATCTCGAATCCTATAAGGAAAGTCTGTTTCTCATCGACAAATGGCTGGAGGTGCTCTCCACACTCTATTTCCCGTCCCGACTGACGGTCGTCGACAATCAGTTCAGCAGCTACTCCATCTATTCATCCAAAGACCTGATGAAGATCATCAGGGATGAATCCCAGAACCCCTACATCCAGCTCTTCCGTAAGCACTTCATTCAGTCGATTGTCGGTGACCAGCCGGACTTGATCGGCGTTTCGATTACGGCTACCTCGCAGATTATCCCTGGTCTGACACTCTGTCGTTTGATCAAGGAAGCCGCTCCCAACATCCATCTGACCATTGGCGGCAGTATCTTCACCAGATTGGTCGACAACTTGCGTCGCTGCCCGAGTCTATTCGATCTGACCAACGATATCATCGTGTTCGAGGGCGAAACCGCCTTGCTCGAACTCGTCAATCAATTGGCCGGAAAAAAGGATTTCAGCAAAGTCCCGAACCTGATCTATCGCCAGAACGGGAAGATTACGGTCAACCAGCCGTTTTATTCTGAAAATATTAACCAGCTGCCGGCCCCCAACTACGACGGCTTCCCTCTCGGACTGTATTTGTCGCCGGAGCCGGTGCTGCCAGTGCAGTTTTCACGAGGGTGTTACTACAAGGATTGTGCGTTCTGCGCCCTCACGCTGGATCACCAGAACTTCAGACAGAAAGAACCTGGACGGACCGTCGAGGAATTGGAATGGCTCAAGCTGCGATATGGGGTTCAACGCTTCTTCTTTACCGACGAGTGCTTTGCGTTATCGCCGACCAAACGATTGTGCCAGCAGATCATCGACAAGAAGCTGGATATCAAATGGACCTGTGAGATGCGATTCGAGAAGCATCTGACCCGTGAGCTCCTGACGTCGATGCGGAATGCTGGGTGTCTGAAGATCGTGTTCGGATTGGAGTCCTTCAATCAGCGCGTGATGGATTTCATGAAGAAAGGGATCAAGCAGGAATGGGTGCGGCGCATTGCCGACGATTGCGTCGACCTGGGGATCGCGGTGCATTGCTACATCATTGTAGGGTTCCCGACCGAGAAGGAAGAAGAAGCCCGAGAGACAATGAATTTTATCGTGGAGAACGAGCGGCTTCACGGATCGTACGGGTTTTCTTGTCAGCCGTGCCTCTTCGATTTGGAAAAGGAAGCGCCGATCATGAGTGACCCTGGCGGCTATGGAATCAGGCGCATCATGCGCCCGTCGGCAGAGGACTTGAGCCTGGGCTTCTTCTATGAAGTGTCGGAAGGCATGACGCCGGACGAAGCGGAGCGCATGTATCAGCATGTCTACGAAAAGGTCAGCGAAGTCGTGTGCGAGTTGCCGTTCAACTACTCGATGGCCGATGGATTGCTGTATATCGCACGGGCAAGGGCCCATGAAGTGGGCGTGCCGCAGCCGGCGGGGTCGTGAGGAGCCTGTCCCGCACGACGTTGACCCTGTCTTATCTCGATCGGTATAATTCATATTCCTCTAAAGGGTGTACGGAGTGATTGCCACGAATCCCACCATCGACCGGATAACAGGGAAGATCAGCGATCAATCCCTTCTGTTTCAATACACGGTCAAGCTCGTCCTGATCGTCTCCTTCTCGGAATTGATCCTGTATCGGCTCGTGTCGCGGTTAGGGATGCATCTCAGCAAGCTCGCGCAGGCGCATGAGTGGATTATCCCAACCTTCACGGCACTGACACAGATCGGGCAGTGGTTGCTCAATGTCGTGGCGATCCTGCTGTTTCTTGCCCTGGGTCTGGGAGTCGTCAGTCGGATGGCCGGTCGTGGGTTTGTGGGAACGAACATGATCGTCGTTTCCTGCGTCGCGCTCCTGTTGCTCCTGACGGTGGGCTTCTTGTTGATCCCGCCTGCCTTCCTGGGGTCTGCAATATATAACTTCGTGGCGTTGGTCGCGTTGATCTGCCTGATGGTGGAATACCTCTCCACTCACACCGAATGGTCGCA
>VBOL01000183.1 GCA_005887945.1 Nitrospirota bacterium | reverse complement strand
CTCCGACTCTTCCGATCATTCCCCAGGAAAGCAAAAGCGTCAAGTTGATTCTTTGGGATTCCCCCACGTCGCCAGCATTAGTCGCCCGGCCTGAACGTCACCTTACCTCCCGAATGGATTCGCCAAAAAGCGAAACCCTGTCGCATGAGACGCAAGTTTTTGCGATCAGATTCGAGATCGTTCCCGAACAGATTGGGTTTGAACTGTCGAACAAATCATCCCTTCCGATCCGCATTTTGTGGGATGAATGCGCCTATATTGATCCATCGGGTGGTTCGTTTCGTGTTCTCCACGAGGGGGTGCGCTTCATCGACCGAGACAAGCCGATGGCCGCGACGATTGTTCCACCCGGCGCATCCGTTCGCGATCTAGCCTACCCAACCGCCTATGTGTCGTGGCCCGGGTCTGACTGGACCCAGAAGCCGTTGTTCACCATCGGTCAATCCGTTTCGTTCGGTATTTTCCTGACCCTTGAGATCGGTGGCCAAAAGAAGAGTCTCTTATACAAGTTCGCAGCAGTTTCCACTCAACCCGATTGGCCGAGACAGATTAAGTCTCTCTTCATGCCTTAAACACGGCGATAGCGCAGCACGGGCTGGTCAGCGTACAGCACGCGGCACTTGCCTTCGGGCAATACGTACCGAGGACCGTTCGGCGTGCCAACTGGTGCGGGGGGATTGAAAGAGGCCGCTCGAAGTCGGACTGCCGGGCGAGGTCCGCGCATCGAGGGTGCAGAGAATGGGTGGTACTCAAATGGTACTCTGCCACAGGTGACGGGGGGTGACGGCAGGTGAAATGGGCCTCCCCGACCCCTCGAAATCCGGCGTAGAATGCACATCTGGTGATGGCAGGTGACGCCAGGTGATAGGGTCTTTCAAACTCGCATTGCGGAGATCGGGGGTGCGGGGGAGCGTGAGCTTCCCCAGGTGGTAAAGGGGGCAGCGAGCGCCGGGGTTTAGATCAGACCCATTAGGAAACTCCTGCGCGAGCGATCAGGGGGATTAGTCCCCCTGAAGCGTGCGCCTCCGGGCGCGCGCTGGTCGGGGGTTCGAATCCCATCGTCTCCACCAAGACTGACGCGGGGTTTGTAAGGCTGCCTCCACCGCGTCGTTTTTGTTTGCCTTCAGTTTGCCATTTGGCGACGTGGGGAGGACGGCCATGCTCATGGTGGTCTTTGGAGCGGGTGCTTCGTACGATTCCGTTCCGTCACGGCCCCCCAACGACCCGAGGTTCTTCAGGGACTCACTCCGGTATCGCCCACCACTCGCGAATGAACTCTTCGGTGACGGCAACGAGTTCATGGCCGCAGTCAATAGTTTTCCTACGGTAAGACCGGTCATTCCTCGCCTTCAGCGCGTACCCGAGGGGGGGTCTGTTGAGGCGGAGTTGGAACGGCTCCAAGACGAGTCAGCCGATGACCCCGTACGCATGCGGCAGTTGGCGGGAATCCGTTATTATCTCCATTACCTGCTCTGGGACTTCACTCAGCATTGGGAGAACGAAGTGGCCAGAGGAGTAACCAACTACAACACCCTATTCGACGATATTCGTCGCTGGCGAAGAGGAGGCCAGGGTGTCTGCCTCGTCACCTTCAACTACGACAAAATGCTCGAATCTGCTCTCCCCACGCTTGGTCTGAATGTTACCACCATCTCCGACTACATCGCATCTGATGACCTGAAGGTCGTGAAGGTTCATGGGTCGGCCCATTGGGCGCGGGAGGTCGAACAGCCAACAATCGATGACTTGGGGAACTTGGGTGTTTGGCAGGTCGCTTATCGGCTCATCGACGCTGCGCCCGAACTCCAGCTCAGTCAACGGTACAGGCTGGTCACTGATTGGCCGATTGGGAATGTCGGGAACACCGTTCTCTTTCCGGCCATTGCGATTCCGCAGGAAACCAAACGTAACTTCGAGTGCCCACAGGAACACCTGGATGGGCTGCTGGCCTGCCTCCCGCAAGTGACTGAACTGTTGGTGATTGGATGGAGAGCGACGGACCGGCCCTTCCTTCAGTTGCTCCGGCAGCACCTTCCGCAGCGTCCGAGAGTAATGGTGGTCACGGGGAGCCAAACCGGAGGGGAACAAGTCGTTGAAAGACTGCACGAGGCAATAGTCGGCGGCCGCTTCTCCGTGTCCAATGGCGGATTCACGGAATTTGTCCTGCGCCGAGAGATAGAAGGCCTCCTGCAGTGACTCCGCCAGTCACTCTCAGAATCTGGTCCAATTTTCTCCCGACCCCCTCGTAGGCTGAAGGCATCAGATGGCCGTATACGTTCAGCGTGGTCGTGATGGACGCATGACCCAGGCGCGCCTGAATGGCCTTCGGGTGGACGCCTGCGGCAATCAGCAGACTCGCGTGCGTGTGGCGCAGGTCGTGGAACCGGATCCTCGACAGTTCGGTCAACTTAATGACCCGGCGGGTACTCCCCGGCAGTTTGCCGAAGTACAGCGGTGCTGCATCCTTCGTAGCTAATATCTGGATGCTTCCTCGACCAGACCACGCGACAAGGTAAGGGGATCCGGACGCAGTTGGTAGGTATGCTGTAGAAGGAGGCCAGACTTTTATGACAAGCCCTGGCGACAAGGGTTTGGTCCGACGACTTCCACCAGGCAAGTTACAGAGCGCGCTGCAGGAAAATCTGCAGAGCGATGAACCAATGGAGGTCTGTCTCAACCCTGCCGCAGGCCAGGCCATCGTGGTAACCGATCGCCGAATGATCATCATCAAGGCGGGCAATGTAAGCGGGTCGGGCTTTTTTGGTGTACGCGCGAAGTCTTTTCCATTTTCACAAATCACCTCAGTCGATGTCCGCATGGGCATGCTCGGCGGCCATCTACAGGTCAGTGCGGCGGGAACGATGGAGGTGAAGGACCGCGAGTTCATGGATATGGCGACGGCTGAAAACGCAGTTACGTTCACCTCCGACTACAAAGCAGTCATGAAGGAAGTGGCTGACCTTATCAGATCCAAGGTACTTGCCGCGCAGAAGACTTCAAGTGTTTCCGCTGTTAGAGACATAGCGTCTCAACTCGCTGACCTTCAGCATCTTCGAGAACAGGGTGCGTTGACAGACGAAGAGTTCGCACAGGCGAAGGCCAAACTTCTGGGTGGCCGCTAATCATCGCGTCCGGGACGGCGCGCCGGGTCCGATCGATTTGGGGCGCACGATCTACTCGGGTCAACGTTGGAGACCGCCGAAGCGCTTCACGCCTGATGAGGTCATGAAAGTTGATTGTTGGCTCGAGTCTTCAAGTACACCCTAAAAGTCATCATGGTGACGCTGGCGAGAAAACGACTAAGTAGGGCCAAGCATTTCCTTGCCCTCGCACAACAGCACTCGGCTGACCGCGAAAGGTTCACGACCTACTTTGAGACGTTCGTGGTGTACGGTCGAAGCGTCCTACACGTGCTGAAGATGGAGGTCGATGGGGCCGGCGTTTCCAAGTGCTTCGAGGATGAGTGGAATGCTCTTGGCGCGGAAGCCCTGCCTCAGTTCTTTCGCGGCACAAGAGACACCGTGCTGAAGTTGGGTTCGAACGGGACGAGACAACGCGCCGAATACAGCGACGTTGTCACGGTGGGTCTGTACCTGGGTGACACCGCCATCATTGAAGTCACCAGAGCAGATGGCAGTGTGGAGACGCAGGTGATACCGCCTCCGCCGATGCCAGAGGCTCAAAGTAAGCCGGCTGACGCTGCCGAAGGTTCGACGCGTTTCTTCTTCACCGAAGGGCAATTCAAGAATCAGGATCTGTCCGGCGTCGGCCGCCAGTACCTTCATCGGCTCGCGCAGGCCATCGACGTTGCTGAAAGGTGCGGCGCATAGCATGAGAGTGGAGATCAATTGGGTGGTCTTGGCTACAATCATCGGCCCGCTTCTTGCCGCCGTCGTTGCAGTAGCCCTCGACAGGTGGCTGGAGAGGCGGCCCAAACTGATCTCATGGCTCGGCCACGCTTCGGCCGTGCGAATGCCTGCTGCACAGCCGCAGGGGCAGCCCTATGACATTTACACTCATACCGTCGTGGTGAGAAATGCAGGCCGGAGGTCTGCCAATAACGTGCGGTTAGGCCACTATCGTCTCCCGAACTTTAGCGTGTTTCCTGCTATCGCACATCGCGTAGAGNNCCAACGAACAGGTGACAATCACGTATCTGTACTTCCCGCCGGTGACGTACAATCAGGTCAACAGTTACACGAAGTCCGATGAGGGAATGGCACGAATCATCACTGTGCTGCCCACTCCCATGCAGCCCATGTGGTTCTTGCGGACGGCGGCAGGCATTTTCTTCGTGGGCGTAGTTACAGTTCTGTATCTGTTTGTTCTCTTTGCCCTATGGGTGGTCAGGCTCGTTTCCGGGTAAGAGCCGATCGCTGCCTGTGCGAACCTCAGGTTCCCTACTCGCTTCACCTTCTCCACTGATCTCGTCAGCGGGAGCAGGAGGAAGTTCAGCAGTCCGAAATCTACTCCCACGGTGTCATCGGTGCCTGGTACCGATGAGTATAGGCCGACTGAGTCAAATCACCCTGGCCCGGACGGGCTGAAAATCGTACGAGGTACGATTTCCTCCCCTGTTTGTCAGGGCGGCCGTCAATATCTAAGGAGTCGGTAGATCCCGTACAGGAAGCCAGCGAATAGGGCGAGGCGAAATAGGATTTTTTCGACGTCCTCAAGAATCTGCGTGACTGCGGCAGCGACGCGGGGCGTCTGGCTGGCAATGAATTCTCGGTATTCTACGAAAAATTTTATGGCGGTCTCCTCGGTGCGGAAGACCGCCAGTTCCGAACCCCTTCCTCGACAGCCCGGCTATCAGACTCCTTCACCTGACCCGTGGCTTTGCGTCCCCGCCTCGCGACGGGTTTGCCTTATCGGATGGGGTCGTTCCGCAAATTTTCTGTACCCGGCTCGTTTCCCTGAACTAGAAAAAGCAACCTTGCCGATACCTCAGCCAATCACCTGCATTGGACCACCCTTGGATAGAGGTTGTCAAGTGAGCAACTGTTCGGCACATAAACAACTTGCTGAAGACGATACCAGGGTACCGCTTCGTCAAAGGGGCAGCGAGCGACGGAGTATCGATCGAACTGATCCCGAACCACCTGCGCGAGCGATCCGGGGGAATAGTCCCCCGGAGGCGCGCCTCTCGGCACTCGCTAGTGGTGGAGAATGCACGCGGACATACTCGTCGGTGCCTGGCACCGGCGAATATAGCCCACCTGAGTCAATCGAGAGTGGCCTGGATGGGTTGAAAATCGTACCAGGTAGCCCTTCGTTTTGGCTTCTACTTGTGATGCGGCCCTCGCTTCCCGATCCCACTCCGAGCCGTTTGGATCGCATCTGACACCCCTATCACGGTTGATACAAGAGCGAGGAGCCCAATGAAGATAAGAAGGGCGAACGGAACGGCTCTTTCTAGAGTCATCAACAAGACGACAACAGCTATTAGCAATACAGGAAGCCGGCTCAGGACTCCAAGGGCTATCGCCCGCCTGTACTCTTTAAGAGATCCCTCTTTGCGCCAGGTTTGATAACTTACGATAGTAATTAGCACTAGGGGGACCAGGCCAGCTGCTGCAAACAGCAACGCAGGCAGGAACCGCACTGTTCTTATCTATTTCAGATAGAGAGATGTCGGATACCTTCGTCGGTGCTTGGCACCAATGAAAGTGATCGCACTCACCTGGCCGCAGGTCCTGGCATTCCGTTTGACCCGCCATCACCTAGCCAAGCGGGCTCCCCGCAGCCGGCTGACCCAGGTGGTCGGCGACGTCTGCGGCATTCACGCGCAGTTGATGTCTGCGGCAGAACTCGCTATCTGGGCACGGGTCGAAGGCATCACCAGAGACGAGATCCAAGCCGCGCTGTGGGACCGCCGCAGCCTCATCAAGACGTGGTGCATGCGGGGCACCCTGCACCTGCTTCCTGCGACCGAGTACCCAACGTATGTGAGCGCACTGCGTACCCGGACCAGGTATCGAAGCCCGGCGTGGTTAAAACGCATCGGTCTCACCCTTCGCGAGATGGAAGGCATCATCAAAGGGATCCACGCGGCGCTGGAGGGCCAAACG
>VBOL01000182.1 GCA_005887945.1 Nitrospirota bacterium | reverse complement strand
GCATCTGCAACGGATTTCAGATTTTGCTCGAAGTCGGGTTGCTGCCGGGGGCCATGCTCCGAAATAGTTCGTTGCATTTCATCTGTAAGGATGTGTCTGTGAAAGTTGAGAATGCGGCCACGGCGTTTACAGGCGCCTGTCAGTCCGGTCAAGTGCTGAAGATTCCGATCGCCCATGCAGACGGGAACTACTACACCGATCCGGTCACGCTCGCGGCGATGCAGGCGAATGCGCAGATTGTGCTCCGCTATTGCACGTCGGAGGGCAAGGTGACTCCGGAAGCGAATCCGAACGGCTCGCTCGACAACATCGCGGGGATCATCAATGCCGAAGGCAATGTGCTCGGTATGATGCCGCATCCGGAACGCTCCGCGGAATCGGTGTTGGGCAATGAAGACGGGAAGCTGATTTTTCTGTCGATGCTGGAATCGCTGAAGGGAAACAAGAAACAACTGAAGATGGTGGGGGCGTAACCGCGGGTCCTGCTGCTAACCAGCCCGTCCGTCCTCGCACCCCGCCCGGTGTAGGAGGGGGAGGGGTGGCCCGTTAGTCTCCTTTGCTCGCGCAACGCGCGGCCTGAGAAGGCCCTCGTTGGACGCGCGCAGTTGGAGACCAATCGGGCCACCCTTGAAGACCAAGATGAGGGCTAAGGCGATCGGGTCCCAGACCAGTGTCACCCGCGGTTACGAGAGGGAGTATTGCAGTGAAGGGCAGTTGGTCCCGCCGCTCACGGCAATGTCGTTCGTACCACGCCCTTGTCCATTTGATGGATTAAAGCACTCGATATCGTTGAATGGGTGATGCCTAAGTCACACGAAATCGGCCGTCGACTTGAAGAGGCAGTTGGCCAAGTGCTGCAAAGTTGGGGAGTTCGGGCAAGGCAGCAACAACAGTGGGTGCTCACCCTTCGATTGTTATAGAGTGTAAAAACTTTGATGTAGCCTCGAAGCAGTCCTCAAGACCGAGAAAGGTTCAGGAAGCACTATACGAGCTGATACTAGTCCGTCGTCATATAAGTGAGACAAAAGAATCCAGAATCATCTTGGTTACTGGCCATCGACAATATCTTGAGAAGGATATTAGTTTGCTGACGGCTGAGCTAGGCCCTGATTTCCATGTGATGCAATTCCAGCAAATGGAAAAACATAAGAGTCTGTTCGCATAGCGCAAATGCGTATCTGGGACATTTCACCCACAAGACTCTGCCGGAATCATTTGTGGGGTGAACATCGGGAGTTGCACGCGACTTGGTCGGTGTTGGTGAATGGCAAGAAGGGCTATGCGCATCATCCGGAGACGTTGCGTTGGAAGCTAAAGGCGCTCTTCGGGAGGCATGAAGCGTTGGTAACGGAGATGGGTAGCCGAGGGTATCGCCATTTAAGCCCACTGGCCAAGCGAAAGCGCAGATTGGCATCCTCAGAAACAAACGTTGTCAGTGTGATGTGTAACGAGAGGGTGTGGTGATCGTGACGACGCCAGTTATGACCAGAGACCTCATCGCGCAGCACAATCTGACGGACGATGAGTATAAGAAGATCGTCGAGATACTCGGGCGGGAACCGAATATCACGGAGTTGGGCATGTTCTCGGTGATGTGGTCGGAACATTGCTCCTATAAGAGTTCGCGCGTGCATTTGAAGAAGCTGCCGACGACGGGACCGCGAGTGATCCAGGGGCCGGGGGAAAATGCCGGGGCCGTGGATATCGGCGATGGGCTTTGCGTGGTCTTTAAGATGGAGTCGCACAACCATCCTTCGTTTATCGAACCCTATCAAGGTGCGGCGACTGGGGTGGGTGGGATTCTGCGCGACATCTTTACTATGGGTGCGCGTCCGATTGCCTTACTCGATTCGCTGCGGTTCGGTGAACTAGAGCAGGCAAAAAATCGACACCTGCTCAAGGGTGTGGTGGCTGGAATAAGTGCATACGGGAATTGCATCGGGGTGCCGACGGTCGGAGGCGAAATCGTCTTCAACGATATTTATTCGCAGAATCCGCTCGTGAACGTGTTTTGTCTCGGCATTGCGAACAAGGACAAGATTTTCCTTGGAACCGCGGCCGGGGTCGGCAATCCGGTGATCTACTTTGGCTCGAAGACGGGCCGCGACGGGATTCACGGCGCGACGATGGCGTCCGATTCCTTCGACGACCAGTCGGAACAGAAGCGGCCCACCGTGCAGGTGGGCGATCCCTTTACCGAGAAGCTGTTGCTGGAAGCCTGTCTCGAACTGATGGCGGGCGATCTGCTGGTTGGTATTCAGGACATGGGTGCGGCAGGGTTGACCAGCTCGTCCTGTGAAATGGCGTCGCGTGCCGGTAACGGAATCGATCTAGACCTGACCGATGTGCCTCGGCGTGAGCCAGGCATGACGCCCTATGAATTGATGCTGTCGGAATCGCAGGAACGCATGCTTATGGTGGCGCAGGCGGGCAAGGAAGACGAATGCATCCGGATTTGCAAGAAGTGGGATCTCGATGTGGCGGTGGTGGGACGAGTCACGGGTGACGGGATTCTCCGCGTGAGGGACCAGGGCAAGGTGGTGGCAGAGATTCCTGCCAAGTCGCTGGCCGATGACGGGCCACGCTACGAGCGCCCCTATTCGCCGCCAGGCTACCAGGACATGCTGACCAATCTGAACTATGATGCGCTTCCCGATGTGAAGGATGCGAATGCGGCGCTGCTCTCGCTGCTGGAATCACCGACGATTGCGAGCAAACGCTGGGTCTATGAACAGTATGACCACATGGTGCGAACCAACACGATGGTCCGGCCTGGTTCCGATGCGGCGGTGGTTCGGATCAAGGGGACGAATAAAGCCATCGCGATGACGGCGGACTGTAATAGCCGCTATTGTCTGCTGCATCCGTATGAAGGGGCTCGCCTTGCGGTGGCCGAGGCGGCGAGGAATCTGGTCTGCTCCGGCGCGGAGCCGATCGGGCTCACGGACTGCTTGAACTTCGGTAACCCAGAGCGACCCGAGATCATGTGGCAGTTTGTGTTGGCGATCGAAGGGATGAAGGATGCCTGCGAACATTTCAAGGTTCCCATCGTCAGTGGCAATGTGAGCTTCTATAATGAGACCAACGGTCTCTCGATTTATCCCACGCCGATGCTGGGGATGGTGGGTCTGATAGATGCAGCCGATAAGACGATGACCCAGTGGTTCAAGCTGGACGGCGATGCGATTCTCCTCCTAGGCAAGACGCGGGAGGACCTGGGCGGCAGTGAGTATCTGAAAGTGCTCCATCACCGGGAGCAGGGATCGCCGCCGTTCCTCAGTCTCGAGACGGAAAAGGCGCTTCATGACTTTATCCTGAACGTGATCCGTGAGGGAGTCGTGCAATCCGCCCATGATTGCTCAGATGGCGGGTTGTCCATCGCATTGGCTGAATGTTGTGTCTCTGCCCCGGACACCAGGCGAGGGGCTGTGGTAAGATTGCCCCTGGATGCATTACGGCGGGATGCCCTCTTGTTCGGTGAGAGTCAATCACGGGTGCTCCTTTCGGTGAAGCCCGAGGTGGCCGACGAAGTATTAAATCGCGCCTGGGACTCCGGTATTCCAGCGATGAAGATCGGGACGGTGGGGGGCGATCGTTTCGTCATCGATGTGGAGAAGGGGCAATGGGGCGAGGGTTGCCGCATCGACCTTCCGGTCGATCAACTTCACGACCGGTGGGCCTTTTCGATTGAACGAACACTCAATGAAGCGTGAGGGGTTAGTCGTAAGGGGTAAGGTGTCATGAGTCAGAACAACAAATTTCTTCCAATCGCCTCACCCCTCACCCCTCACCCCTTACCCATGGTTACCCCAGACAAGTTTCACGACGAATGTGCCGTCTTCGGCATTTACGGCCACAAGGAAGCGGCAAACCTCACCTATCTTGGGTTGTATGCCCTGCAGCATCGTGGACAGGAAGCCTCCGGCATCGTCTCTAGCGATGGCGAGCATTTTCATGTCCATAAGGGGAAGGGGCTTGTCGCGGATATCTATAATACCCATGTGCTCGAGCAATTAACCGGTTCGGTGGCGATCGGTCACAATCGCTACTCCACGGCCGGGGGGAACGACCTCAAGAACGTCCAGCCGCTCTCAGTCAACTTTGCGTTTGGGAATTTAGCGCTTGCCCATAATGGCAACCTCATCAATGCCCAAGTGCTGCGTCACGAGCTCGAAGCGTACGGCGCCATCTTTCAGTCCACCTCAGACAGCGAAGTCATCATCCATCTGATCGCCCATTCGCGGGCCGATACGTTGCTGGCCCGAGTCATCGATGCGTTGAGCCAAGTTCGCGGGGCGTTTTCAATCGTCTTGCAGACGGACGACGGGATCATCGCGGTACGCGACCCGCATGGGTTCCGGCCGCTCTGTCTCGGTCGGCTGGGTGATACCTACCTCGTGGCCTCGGAAACCTGCGCGTTCGACCTGCTCGGAGCTGACATTGTCCGCGAGATCGAGCCCGGCGAGTTGGTTGTGCTGAACGAGAAGGGCGTGACGAGTCACAAGCCGTTTGCGCCGGTCAGTCCGGCCATGTGCGTCTTTGAATATGTGTACTTTGCCCGGCCTGACAGCAAGATCTTCGGCGCGAATGCGGTCTATGTCACGCGCAAGGCCTTGGGTAGACAGCTGGCGCTGGAATCGTCGGTGCCGGCGGATATCGTCGTTCCCGTACCGGATTCCGGGGTACCTGCTGCGCTCGGCTATGCCGAGGGGGCGGGGATTCAGTTCGAACTTGGGCTGATTCGGAATCACTATGTCGGTCGCACCTTCATTGAACCGGAGCAATCGATTCGCCACTTCGGCGTAAAGGTGAAGCTCAATGCTGTGCCGGAGGTACTGGAGGGAAAACGGGTCGTCGTGGTCGATGATTCGCTGGTGCAGGGCACGACGAGTCGTAAAATTGTGAAGATGATTCGTAATGCCGGGGCCAAAGAAGTGCATGTGCGCATCAGCTCGCCGCCGATCATCTCTCCCTGCTTCTACGGCATTGACACACCCACCAGGAAGGAATTGATTGCCTCCAGCCACACGACCGAAGAGATTCGGAAGTACATCACGGCCGATAGCCTTGCCTATTTGAGTCTCGATGGCATGCTGAACGCCTCCCCCGGCACACCGGGCCAGTACTGCAACGCTTGCTTTACCGAACGGTACCCCATTCCACTGACCCGCGCTGAGGAGTGGCAGCTAGGTCTTTTCGAACCATCCATCTAGCAGGTTGATGAAAACGTCTGCCAGCGCCGTAGACCGTGGCGCCTGAAGCGCGAGACATGCGAGAAAGGCGCGATCCAAAGTTCGGGGTTCGACGTTCCGAAAACCTCGAACTTTGGACCTCGAACCCCCGTCCGTCCCGCTCGTCCCGCCTGTCTCGCGCGCCTAGGTTTTTCCGCAGCCTGCTAGCTCCTCCCTCCATCCTGGTTTGGAAATCCGCTAGAAGCTGGATCGCCCATCCAGGCTTGGTCCATTCAACTAGTGTGCCTACTCTGTGGATCGCTGTTGCCATTGCCCCTGAAAAAATCTGCGTGGTAGGATAGCGCGACACTAAATCGCAAATGTAGAGTTGTGAATGAACAAGCTTAAATCTTCAGGCTGGTCAGAAATTCAACGTTCAGCATCGAACATTGAGGAGGAGAAGGGCGTCATGAAAAAGCTATGGATTGCACCCTTTGCACTGCTGGCTCTAATTGCTGCGGCCCATCTGGCCCTTGCCGCGGGATTTTTTAAGGTAGGCGAAAAGGCGCCTTTGTTTGCGTTGACGGCCATCACCGGTGAGGCTGTGGGGCTGGATACATATAAGGGAAAGGTCGTGGTACTCGGACTATTTCATATCTGCGACCCCTGTATGATGCAGGGATCGACGCTCCAAAAAGTTTCCGAAATGACGAAAGGAAAAGATGTGGTTGTGCTCGGCGTCAATTCTTCCGGCAACTCGAAGAAAGAAGTCGGCGAGTTCTTGTCCACCTTTCCCGTTAAAGTCACCTATCCCTATTTGCTGGATCCGAACAAGGTGACGGACAAATTGTACGGCGGAGGGAAGTTTATTCCTAACGTGTATGTGATCGATCAGCAGGGCGTGATCCGGTGGCAGCGTGTCGGCAATATGGATCTAGCTGGTGAAGAGGTGATTGTGGCGGAAGTTGACAAGTTGTTGGCTGGTGGAAGCAGTAAGATGTAAGGCGCATCACGACTGGGGAACCCGCTGCTCGCGGAACGCGCACGATAATGCAGTGCTCGTCCGACGCGCGCAGACGAGGATACCCCAGCCGCGGTGCCAGAGAAATACCAACTTCCGCGAGGAAGAGGAGAGAGATGGGCATGGATGAGATGGAAGAGGGTAAGCAGAAGTTTTTGGAAATTGTAAAGGTGACTGATGCCGCTGTGCAGGTCGTCATTCCCGTTACGCCTTCCAATAGTATGTTTCTGATTTCCCTGACGAAGGGGCCGAATCGAAAGTTTATTACGATCTCAGAAGACGACATCATCGATCTGCCCAATGAAGCCAGTATTCTGGCTAAGGTGACGAAAACTGTCAGAGATGCCGTCGCCGCATTGTGAGACGGCGCGACGAGCGGGACAGGCGCGAAAGGCGTGAGTGCGAAAACAATCACAGATGAAAAAAATCTCTCGATCGCGTCCCGCATGTCTCGCCACGCTCGCGCTTCGCGCCCGTGTATTATGAAACAACTGCTTCCCGGCATCTGGCAATGGTCCTGGTTCTCTGAGGAGAAGCAAATCGATTTCAATGGGCTCTTCCTGGCGGTCGGGGAACATAAGATTCTCATCGATCCTCCGCCGATGACAGGCGAAGCCAGTTCCGTGGTCCTCCGCAATGGCCCCGTCGATTACATCATCGTGACGAATCGCGACCATGCCCGCGAAGCGGCGAGGTACCAGAATGAGTTTCGTTGCCAGCTGCAAGTACCGGACGCCGATGCGCCGCAGATGGATCTCAAGCCGACCAGAACGTTCAAAGACGGAGAATTGCTCACGGGCGGAATTTGGGCGATCCAGCTGAAAGACCAGAAGTCTCCTGGTGAATCCGCCTTGTTCATTCAACAGGGGAAGGGCGTGCTGATTGTCGGCGATGCGTTGATCGGGAGGCCGGCCGGCTCCGTCAGTTTACTGGCCGCAGAAAAATACGCCGATGTGGGTAAGGCCCAAGAGGGATTGCGTCGTCTCCTCAAGTACAATTTCGATAGTGTGTTGGTCGGCGACGGTGCCTCGATTCTCACCGGCGCCAAGCAGACGGTCGAACAGTTGCTCCAGCCCTCATCATGACGCTACGCAACGGACTTTCCGAAGAACTCAACCGCCAGGGAAACGAGCATTTTTCGCGCGGGCTCTATACCGATGCCTATACCTGCTATGCGAAGGCGTTGGAATGCGACCGGCTGACCGGGGATCAACGGGCGTTGGCCGCCACGCTGGGAAATCTCGGGAACATTTGTGCGGTCAGTGGACGTCGGGAATCGGCCCAGACCTACTATCAAGAGGTGTTGGAACTCCAGAAGATTCTTGGAGATGAGAAGGGGATCGGGACGACGTTGGGCAATTTAGGGAATCTCAGAGCCGATGCGGGCGAATGGGATCGCGCCAAGGCCTACTATCTCGAAGCGTTGGATCTTATGTGCAAGACTCACGACGATGCCGGCAAGGCGGTGCTGTTTTCGGATCTTGGCTTGGTCGCACGCGAGACGAAAGCGTATGAGCAGGCGATTGGATACTATGAACAGTCGCTGGTCCTGATGCGACGATTGGGGAATGAGGGCGGCGTAGCCGATGCCTGGCGCATGATCGGTCGAACGTTTTTGCTTCAGCAGCGCTACGACAACGCCATCGCCTGTTGCCAAACCAGCCAGTCCATTGCCGAGCGATCGCGCGATGAATTGAGGACAGGCGGCGCTCGTTATGTGCTGGTCCAATGTTATGAAGAGATCGGCAAGCTGCGTGAGGCGGCGGATCTCCTTGAACTGGTGGTGCATATGGATCGCAAATATCAGCTGCCAAAACTTGAAGAGAATACCCGACGTTTGGCGACCCTGCGTGCCAGCCTCCTGGGGCAGGATGAGGCACCGCCTCATCGAAAGACGCACGCATGAGTGACGGAGCCTCGACGGCGTGGGCCGCTCTCAGAGCCTCGCTGGCCCCCACATTCCCCCAACTACTGGAATTGGAAGCCGGCGGTGCGTTGGCGATGGATCTTGGCTCCGATGGATGGCTGCTGGAGCTCACGCCGGACGGACGGCTGCTCTGTCAGTATGGTGTGGCGATTGACGATGTGATGAGCCTTCTGTCCGATGGGACACCAGAAGATCTCGGCACCGACGAGATCGCGAAGCAGGCCAAGTACTTCATCCAACCAGCCGTCTCAAAGTATCGGTCACTGCTATTGAAATCCGGATTTTTCGAACAGACCGAGATGAACGATGCGTATGTGGCCATTCGCTTCGAACGGAACGTGGACGTGGCAAATCCTATAGCCGTGCAGGACTTGATGCGCTGGTGCGTGCGGACGATCGGCGCGGCCCGGTGAGCAGGCGGATCGCCACGTTCGACGACTTGCGCGATGCGATTACGGCATACCGGTTGCCGCGAGTCCTGATCGCCGCCCTTGAGCTGAACCTCTTCACGGCCATAGGCACGGACTCATGGACGATTCCCGATCTGGCTCGTGACGTGAAGGTCAGTGAGCGGGGGCTGGCCATTCTCTGCCGGAATCTCGCGATGGCCGGGGTGCTGAAGAAAACGGGCGAGACTTATAGGAACAGCCGGTTGGGCGCCACGGCATTGAACGCACATCATCCGGCCTTTCGGGGGGACTATCTCCAGCTGATCACGAGCCATTGGGCTGATTGGGGACGCCTGCTGGAATCGGTGAAGAGTGGATTGCCGCTCGATCACGATGAGCCGGATGAGCCGGACTATCGTCGTCGGTTCACATGGGCGATGCATCACCGGACCCTGGAGACGGCTCCGAAAATTGCGGCACAGATCAACCTGCGTGGCGCGCGGACCCTGCTCGATCTTGGCGGTGGTCCCGGCACATATGCAATGGCCTTCCTCGCAAAGAACCCCACGCTCCGTGCCACAGTGTGCGACCGTCCTGCGGCGCTCGACGTTGCGAAGGAGATTGCGTCGACTCACAAGGCCGGTGCGCGGCTCGCCTATCTGCCGTTGGATGTGATGACGGAAGACATTCCCGGCACCTACAATGTAATCTGGTATTCGAACGTGCTCCACATCTATTCACCGAAGGACAATCAGGCGCTGTTTCGGCACGCGTTGGCCGCATTGAATCCCGGAGGCCGCCTGCTGATTCAGGATGCCTTTCTCCACGACCGAAACGGTCTGTTTCCCGAAGAGGCGAGTCTCTTTGCGGTCTCAATGTTGCTGTTCACCGAGAGGGGTAATACCTATTCGGCAGCCGAGACGAGAGCTTGGTTGATGGATGCAGGATTTGAACGGATCAGGGTCTTGCGGATGAAGAGGGGGACGGAGGACTGGGAGGACGGGATTCTGGAAGCGCGGTCCCCTGGAACGAATGCAGAAACGCGCGCCCGCCGAACAGGATCAGTAAAAAGTTCACGGTTCCGCTCATTGCACTTAAGAGGAACAGGGCGCTAGTCTCGCCCTGCCCGCCCAGGATGCTCGTGACTGTGGCAAGGTCTAAGGCCAATCCCACCGTTCCATAGATGACGCAAGTCATAGAGGTCCAGGTCCATCCGATCCACACGAGGCCCGCGAGAGTTATAGGAAATGCGATCAGATAGAGCATCCATCCGACTCGGCCAGCCCCCGTCGCAGCCGGTATGAGCTGAGTGGTATTGGCTCCGATGAGGCAGAGCCCCGCGAGTAGGCCGATAAGTGTCCAGGTGTGTCGCATGGATGGGATGATACCCCTGTCTGCTGTGAACAGCAACAGGACTAGCAGGATGCTGAAAAGTCCGCCAGCTTCGTTCTCGGCTCATCGAAATCCTCAACGTACCCCAGAGGGTACGCCTCCGGTTTCGACTCGCCTGCGGCCTTGCTGGACAGCCTTTTTGAGCATCCTTAGACTATTCTGACACCAGCGAGCGACGTAAGATTCCAATGGTACATTGTGGATACACCGAGTTTTCCCGTAGCCTGCTAGGTTGGGTGTTGATGCGGTGAATGGGCGATTGCGAGGGGTTACGGCGATGGCAGATCCATCCGACAGAGCGGCTCAGGCCTGTCTTCTGGTCTACGACGGCCAATGCCGCCTCTGTGTCACAGCCAAGAGGGGCCTTGAGCGGCTGGGGACTCATACAGATGCCAGCCCGATACGGATGGTTCCGTATCAGAGTGAAGAGGCCAAGCAGGCCTTGGGGGAGAGCTATCGGCCAGGTCGTCCCAACGTCGCCTTCATGGTCAGTCCAAATGGAGAGATTGCCCGTGGGCTCGATGCATTTCTGGCCCTCCTGCCAGGCCTCAAGGGTGGGCGGGTCCTCTCAGTGCTCTTGAGCCTTCCACTGGTCAAGCCCTTCGGCTATCTGCTGTATTGGTTCGTGGCCCGGTACCGTTATTCCATCTTTGGCAAAGTTCCGCTTGCGGGGGTCTCCGAGAATCCCGGTACGCCAAGTCGAGAAACCCCTCACAAGTAAGGGGCTTTTCGCTCGCGATACGATCCTCTTGCTAGTCTCGTATCCGTCCATTTCTGTTCAACATCCCCCCTCTTTCGAAGGGTTTTATCCCCATAGTGGGGAATTTACGCTACGGGGCGTCAATGCGAGACTCCACCACAAGCGAGGGAGAACCGCGCATGACGATCATCCAGTGGCTGTCTGAGACAATAGGTGAAGTGAGGGAGTGGCTCAGTCCGATCTGGCGTGAGTTCGTGCCGGTGCATCCGGTGCATTATGAGAAGCGGCGGATCGATGGGCGGACGAGGAAGGCTTCCTACGTCGCGTTGATCGCGTGTGCCATGATCGGCTCCAGCCTTCCGTTGACAGCGTGGACTGCAGACCAGTCCTCTTTCGCGCCGGTGAAACCCAGGACGGTTGTGGCAGCTGGTGTTGGGTATGAGAATGCTGAGACGTCAACGATTACTGTGAAAACCTACGATGCTGAGAATGGCGCGATTCTCTCTGATGAAACGTATGAGTTGAACGTGAGAGAGGACGCAGTGTCCGCGGGGAGTCAACCGCGTGAACGGATTTTTGCGGGCGGAGTTGGCCCAGGGGCTGACGGACTTTCAGCGTTCACGCTCCGAGTCTATGACTCGGCTACAGGCCGGTTTCTCTGGGAAGGTGTCCTGAATCTCAGTGCCGGCAATCAAGAATCCGGTTCCACCCACCAAGTCGTGGCCCATCTTGTTGCGCCACGGGCGACGGTGACCCAAGTCCGCAACCGAGGCGCCATCGATGGTCAACCCCAATTTTTCCTTCGTGCTGTCGATTCGGCAACCGGACAGCTTGTGTGGACCGATCATTTCTCCGCCGTGTCCGGTACGTTTGCGCGTGCAGAACGAGTCAGCAGAGCCGCCGTTGGCCAGACAGAGGGGTTGGCGGCCCTGTCTCAGCAGATCGAGTTTCGCATACGAATGATGGATGATCGGGACCGGCAGATAATGTGGGAAGACACGATCGAGCCGACCGTGGGGGAGACAGACATGGCAGCCGGGCACGATGAAGCAGCCGAGAACCTGCCGGTTTGGCGTAGCGAGGGGCCCGAGGAGATGAAAAGAGAAGCGATCTAGTCAGGACTATCCATGAATGACTGCTCCGTCGTCCGATCCTCTCGCCCGGCGGGGCTTTTCTCGTTCGGCCTCCTCGACGGACTGCCAGTATGCCTCCGTCGGCCTTACTTGTGAGAAGCCCCGCGGGCTTCGGTCTCGATCTTCTCGCGACGGCATTCATGAATAATCCTGGCTAGTCAGGAGGAAGAGGGTTCGATCTATCGGCGGATGCGGCAAGACCACTGCGAGTTAGCAGGATGCTGAAAATGTCCGCCAGCAGCGTTCTCGCATCGTTCAGACCCTCAATGTACCCCAGAGGGTACGCCTCGGATCTTCACTCGCTGCAGCCTTGCTGGACGGCCATTTTGAGCATCCTGGGGGAGTGCTTTCCTGTTGTGCCACACGTGCGACCATCGAAGTTCTAATATACCAACATAGTTTTTCCGCAGCCTATTAGCTTTTCTTTCCGTGCTCCTCTAACTGATCCATCCACCTGGACTGGAATTGCTCGTACGACAGCGAGAGCTGCGATTGCATGGCGGCAGAGAGCGCCTGCCTCGCCTTGAGGTGTGCGAGAAGCTCTTGCACACGATGCATGCCGAAGCGCTCGATCAGATAGTGCACAGCCGAGTTCGCCTCCAGATAGGCCACGGTCGCGGCATCACCGGAGAATCTTCCCCACGCCCCCTCTAATGCGGGCAGAGGGATCGGCGTAAACTCCTCCTCCATAATCTGATCGAGATCCGACCAGCGATCCCCGGACAATTCCATGGCTAAGCCTTCATTGAGCCAGGTCGGGACGGCGCTGCCGGCGGGGCCGAGTTGGTCGTGCAGGAGGGCGTGTATGAACTCGTGTCGCAGCACACGTGTGAGCCAGGCACGGTCTGCCAAGGCGTCCTGCGCAGGAACCTGGATGCGCCCGAGCACCGGATCGAAGAGCCCATCGGCCCACATAGGGCTGCCGGTCGCGCTTTGGAACGTGGACTTGGCGTGCAGGACGACGACGATGGTCTTCGACGGAAAGTGCCCGAATTTTTGGCCGATCTCTCGATAGGCCTCTTCAAGAATCTCCAACACAGCGGACCAGGTAGCCTGATCGGCTTCCCCGTCGAATTTCACGGTAAAGTGCTCGCTGTCTCGGCTGGTGAGGCGCGCTTCGCTCTTTTCAGTTCCGCGGATTTTGGCCGTGACGGTTCGCAGATAGGATTGCACGGCCGGGTCTTGGCCCGCGCGGGCGGTGGCTTGATCGAGATGGCGAGCCGCTTCGCCGAGCTGATCCCGTTCCTGAAAGAGATTGGCCAGCGCCAGATGGGGGAAGGGCTCGTTCGGAGCCAGGGCGACCAGCTGTTCCAGAAAATCTTGCGTCATGGCCGGATCGCGCAGTTCCCAGTAGGCATGGGCGAGGTTGAGTTGGACGACAGGATTCTTGGCATTGAGTGACGCAGCTTTTTTGAAGGCTTTGATCGAGACAGCGGTCCCGCCATCTTTTTCCTGTTGAATGCCCAGATTGTTCCAGAGGACGGATACATAGGGGCGCGTGGTTTTGTCGTCTGCGATGGCTGCGGGTAGATCGGTCAGTTTAGTTTCTGCGGTCTTGACGTTTCCTTTTTCGATCTCGTCGCGGATCGTCTCCAACAGTTCGCGATGCGTCGTCTCCGGGACCACGCTGGGATCGATCAGGCGAGTCTGTTTAAGCTCCAGTTTAGGTGGGCCATCATGATGCGGTTCTGGCGGCGCGTCCTGTGCGTTTTCCACGACGGCATTGGGCTGATCTGGTGGTGGCGTAGACAGATAGGTCGGTTTGAACCAGGCTTGATAGACGATGAACAATCCGATCAGGCAGGCAACGGGATACAAAATGTGAGAAATGTTGTGACGGTACATACGGGCCCTATTCGGATGAAACTCAATGTAGCACCTTGGAGAAGCGAGACAAAGTATTGTCAGGAAATTAACAAGGCGAGCAGGCTGCGGAAAGACCTAGGCGCGCGAGACAGGCGGGACGAGCGGGACGGACGGGGGTTCGAGGTCCGAAGTTCGAGGTTTTCGGAACGTCGAACCCCGAACTTCGAACTTTGGATCGCGCCTTTCTCGCAAGTCTCGCGCTTCGCGCGCCATGGTCTGTGGCGCTGGCAGACGTTTTCAGCATCCTGCTAGCGGAGGGGCTATCCTGCTCGTTGAGGAGGGGCTGAGGCTGTGATACGATCCGCCCTGTG
>VBOL01000181.1:986-9628 GCA_005887945.1 Nitrospirota bacterium | reverse complement strand
GACAATACCATCGGCCCCGGCCAATTCCACCAACACGGCGGCGGCAAGGGGGTCCGGGTCGGTTCCACCACGGGCCTGCCGCAACGTGGCCACATGGTCGATGTTCACCCCAAGTCGTGACACGGATCCTCCTTCTGGCTATGTGGGCCGAGGAGAAACTGAGTTGCGTGATAAGTGCGAAAGGCGTTGCAGTTGTAACAGAAATTGACTGGGAGGGGCAAGGACTGGGAGGGGGAGCTGGGTGCTATGCTGCTTCAGTAAGTCTGAAGAGTTGGAATGTCGAACCCCATAGAATCACGGCATAATTTGACTCGACGTACCCCCCGCCATTAGAATAGCCCCCCTGATGCGGGGAGGGCGGTCTTTCGATGCCTCCGCGCATGTGAGGATTACAGGCAGGGGATCCGATGGGATCAGGCGACGGATTTTATCGCATCAAACGGCTACCGCCTTATGTGTTTGCCCAGGTGCAGAGCCTCAAACTAGAGGCTCGCCAACAGGGCGAAGACATTATCGATTTCGGAATGGGAAATCCTGACCAACCGACGCCGAGCCATATCGTCGAGAAGATGATCGAGGCGGCGCGGAAGGGGAAAAATCATCGTTACTCGGCCTCGCGCGGGATTACGAAACTGCGACATGCGATCGCGGGTTGGTACAAGCGGAATTACGATGTCGATCTGGATCCTGAGACCGAGACCATCGTCACGATCGGCTCCAAAGAAGGGTTGGCACATCTGGCGCTGGCCTTGATCGGGCCCGGTGACGTCGTGCTGACGCCGACGCCGACGTATCCCATTCATATGTACAGTTTCATCATTGCGGGGGGAGAAGTCCGCGGGATCGAGCTGCGTCCGGATAGTGACTTCTTCGACGATTTACAGCGGGTCTATCGCCAGACCTTTCCGCGACCCAAGATTTTGGTCATCAATTTTCCGCATAATCCCACCACCGCCGTGGTGGATCTTGAGTTTTTTAAGAAAATCGTCGCCTTTGCCAAAGAACATAACGTGATTGTCATTCATGACCTGGCCTACGCCGACTTGGTGTTCGACGGATATAGGGCGCCGAGCTTCCTGCAGGTTCCCGGGGCCAAGGATGTCGGCGTCGAGTTCTATACCCTCTCCAAGGCCTACAACATGCCCGGTTGGCGCGTAGGCTTCTGTTGCGGTAATCGTGAGGTTGTCGGGGCTTTGGCCAAGATCAAGAGCTACCTGGATTACGGTATTTTCCAGCCTCTGCAGATTGCCAGCGTCATTGCCCTCAATGGGCCGCAGGACTGTGTCAAAGAGACAGTGCTGCGCTACCAGAAGCGTCGTGATGTGTTGGTGAGCGGCCTGAATCGCATCGGGTGGCAGGTGAACAAGCCCGTGGCCACCATGTTTGTCTGGGCCAGAATTCCGCTGCCCTATCGGTCTCAGAGGTCGTTGGAGTTTTCGAAGCTCCTGCTCCGCGAGGCTAAAGTGGCTGTGTCTCCCGGGATCGGGTTCGGTGAAGGCGGGGACGAATATGTGCGTTTCGGCCTCGTCGAAAATGAACATCGTACGAGGCAAGCCGTTCGAGGCATTCGCAAAACCCTGAAGTTTGAGGGGTCGGAAGAATGATCTCGCGCGTGGGAGTCGGTATCATTGGGTTCGGAACGGTCGGGACGGGTGTCGCGAAAATTCTCTTGGAGAATGCCGCCTTGATCAGCCGCCGGGTCGGTGTGCCGATCGAGATCGTTCGGATTGCGGATCTCGATGTGACACGTGACCGAGGTCTTACCCTGCCTCCCGGCCTACTCACGACCGATGCGAAGCAGATTCTCGCCGATCCGTCGATCGACATCGTCGTTGAGTTGATCGGGGGCTGCGATGTTGCCAAATGCATCATCCTGGAGGCCATTGCGGCAGGCAAACATGTCGTCACTGCCAATAAGGCCTTGCTCGCGTTACACGGAGAAGAAATATTTGCCGCGGCTTTTCGCACGGGCGTCGACCTAGGCTTTGAAGCGAGCGTGGGCGGGGGGATTCCCGTCATCCAGGCATTGAGGGAAGGGCTGGCGGCCAACACCATCCAATCCATTTATGGGATCATCAACGGGACGGCCAATTACATTCTCTCGCGCATGACCCAAGACGGCCAGAGTTTTGAGACGGTACTCGACGAAGCGAAGCAGGCCGGTTATGCCGAAGCGGATCCGACATTCGATGTGGCCGGTGTTGATTCGGCGCACAAGCTGGCGATCCTGGTGGCGCTGGCTTATGGAACACCGGTCAATGTTAAAGATGTATACACCGAGGGGATCACCCACATTACGCCGCTCGATATCGCGTACGCCAAAGAGTTCGGTTGTACGATCAAGCTGCTGGGCATTGCCAAGCTGGTTGGCAACGAAGTCGAAGCCCGAGTGCATCCCACGATGCTGCCATCCTCGTCTCCAATCGCCCAAGTCGAAGGAGTCTACAACGCGATTCAACTTGTCGGCGATGCCGTGGGCGACGTGGTGCTCTATGGCCGGGGCGCGGGGTCCATGCCGACCGGCAGTGCGGTGGTCGGCGATCTCATCGCCATCGCGCGTAATCTGTTGAAAGGAGCGGTCGGGCGAGTGCCGCCCGCCTCGTTCCAGCAGGACCAGCGTCGTCCACTTCGGATGCGGACGATGGAAGAAATCAGCTCGCTCTATTACCTCCGCTTTATGGTGTTGGACCGCCCCGGCGTCTTGTCGCAAATCGCAGGGGAGCTGGGCCGATGCGGTATCAGTATCTCGTCCGTCCTTCAACAGGGACGACGCGAAGGGCAAACGGTCCCGATCGTGATCAAGACCCATACCGCCACGGAGCGCGATGTCCAAACGGCATTGCGAGCGATCAATCGCATGGCCTTCATCTCCGAGCCCACCACCTTGATCCGGGTCGAGGGCAAGGACGAGTAATGCGATGAATCGCTGGCGTGGTGTGATCGAAGAATATCGGAAGTTTCTGCCGGTGACTGAACGTACCCCCGTGGTGACGCTCGGTGAAGGCAACACTCCCCTTATCAGGGCGAATCGGCTGGCCAAGCAGATCGCTCCCGGCCTCGATCTCTATCTCAAATTCGAAGGCATGAATCCGACAGGATCGTTCAAGGATCGCGGCATGACGTTGGCCATCTCAAAGGCCGTTGAATCCGGCGCCAAGGCGGTGATCTGTGCCTCCACAGGGAATACCTCTGCATCCGCTGCGGCCTATGGCGCGCGGGCGGGACTGGCGGTCTATGTATTGATTCCTGCCGGGAAGATTGCGATGGGTAAACTGTCCCAGGCCATGATGCACCAAGCCACAGTCATCCAGATTGAAGGAAACTTCGACCAGGCCTTGACCATCGTCAAAGAATTGTCGGCGACCTATCACATCGAGCTGGTCAACTCGATCAACCCCTATCGGATCGAGGGGCAGAAAACCGGTGCGATGGAGGTCTGCGATGAGCTCGGCGATGCCCCGACAGTTCATGTGCTGCCGGTTGGGAATGCAGGCAACATTACCGCCTATTGGAAGGGGTACCAGGAATACCGTGCGGCCAATCAATCCACGAGGCTGCCTCGCATGATCGGGTTTCAGGCGGCTGGTGCGGCGCCCATCGTGCTTGGGTGCATCGTGGAAAATCCGCAGACGGTGGCCTCGGCGATTCGGATCGGCAATCCGGCCAGCTGGGAAGCGGCCTTGAATGCCGTGAAGGAATCCACGGGAGCGATCGATTCGGTGACGGATGAAGAGATTCTGCAGGCATATAGGGCGGTGGCGGCGGCGGAAGGGGTTTTCTGTGAGCCAGCGTCCGCCGCATCTGTTGCCGGCGTGATGAAGTTGAGCAAGCAAGGCGGATTGCGTGAAGGCGAGATAGTGGTCTGCACCTTAACAGGCCATGGATTGAAAGATGCCGACACAGCCATCAGCGTATCGGCCCAACCGAAAACCGTTAGAGCGACGCGGGAGGATGTCGCTCGTCTTTTAAGGGTGTAGACACAATGCGAGCAGGGCTTCGATGAAACATGTGATTCTCCATGCCGATGGGATGGCAGACCATCCCCGGAAGGAATTGCGCGGACGGACTCCTCTTCAAGCTGCTTTGACCCCTCACCTGGATCGCCTCGCGCAAGATGGGGAGCTTGGGCTCCTGGCCGCGGCGCCTGAGAACGTGCGACAGGGGGGCGGTCTGATGGGAACCACCATCCTCGGATACGACCCCAAGAAATACTACCAGGGTCCCGGTCCGTTCGAAGCGGCCAGTCTGGGGGTCGTCGTCAGCGAGCACGATGTGGTGTATCGCTGTACGATGGTCACGTTGCGGGCAGACGCCCAGTCCGGGAGTAAAGGCGGACTGAACGAGATCAAGAAGCTCGGACCGCAGGTGGTGATGGATGATCCAACCGCGGGCCTGATTTTGACAGAAGAGGCCCGCGAATTGATCGAGGCGATCAACGAACAGCTCGGGTCGGAGATGATTCAGTTCTATCCCGGGTTAGGCCACCGTCATCTCATGGTGTGGGTCAACGGGAAGTCGCGAGCGATCTGTACGGATCCACAATTACTGGTCGGTCGACCGATCGCCGATGCATTACCGACGGGAGACGGATCCGACATTCTCTGGAAACTCATGGACGCTTCGTTTCAGATCTTGCGGGATCATCCCCTCAACGATGAACGTCGGGAAGCGGGGCAGAAGCCGGCCAATTGTCTCTGGCTCTGGGGCCAAGGCCGGGCCATTCTCTGGCCAAACCTTTCTGAGCGATTGAAGATGTCCGGTGTGGTGGTCTCACAGAGCGATGTCCATCGCGGACTCGGCATCATGGCCGGGCTCGAAGCCGTGGACGGTGCGCGATTGGCCGGTGCGGATCTTCGTACCCAAGCGGAGGTCGCCCTGGAGGAATTGAAGAAAAATGATTTTGCTTATGTGCATGTGGAGTTACCGGACGAGGTCGTCTACGGGTCGGATGTCGCGGCCAAGGTGAAGGGTATCGAAGCGGTCGATCGCGAACTGGTAGGGCCGCTGCTCGATGGGTTGGCCCAATTGGGTTCCCATCGCATCGTGGCCTTCTGCGATTCGGGCAGCGTGCATCATGGCCAAGCGGCGGAAGGTCCGGGGTTCTTCGCCTATCGTGACAGTGCGGCAGCCCCCTCTGCCGGGACGGGACGGAGATTTATCGAGGCTGATGCTCGAGCCTCGACCGTGCCTCCTCGTGATGCGACGAAGTTCGTCGTGCGACTTTTCGCAAAAGGATCCTGACGGTCGTGGCGCTGATTATCCAGAAATATGGGGGAACGTCCGTGGGCACGATCGAGCGGATCCACTGTGTGGCCGACCGCATCGAGAGAGCTCACAAGGATGGCCATCGCGTTGTGGTTGTCCTGTCCGCGATGAGCGGTGAAACGGATCGGTTGCTTCGGTTGGCGCATGAAGTCACGCCGCTGCCGGACGATCGCGAACTCGATATGCTCCTGTCGACCGGAGAGCGGGTGACCATCGCCTTGTTGGCGATGGCCTTGCGGGCCCGGAGACTCGATGCCCAATCTTTTACGGGGCGCCAAGTCGGGATTATGACCGACAGTGCCCATACGAAGGCGCGTATTACCCGGGTGAGTGCCGATCGGGTCGCCGGCTTTCAAGGGATCAACGAGCAGTCGGACGTCACGACGTTGGGGCGTGGAGGCTCCGATCTGACAGCGGTCGCGCTGGCGGCGGCGCTGAAGGCTGATCGGTGCATCATCTTTACCGATGTCGATGGCGTCTACACCTCGGACCCCAACATTGTACCGGTGGCTCGACGAATCGACAAAATTTCCTATGAGGAAATGCTGGAAATGGCTAGTCTGGGCGCCAAAGTGTTGCAGAGCCGTTCCGTCGAATTTGCTGCCAAGTTCAATGTGCCGGTGGAGGTGAACTCCAGCTTCAAAGAAGGAAGGGGGACGCTTGTGACGCGTGAAGATGAGGATATGGAAGCGGTCGCGGTGTCGGGGGTCACCGGCGATCGAAATCAGGCCAAGGTCACGATTGTGGGCGTGCCGGACAAACCAGGTATTGCATCCAAACTCTTTGGGCCAGTGGCCAAGGCCAACATCAATGTCGACATGATTATCCAGAATATGAGTCAGTCGGGCATGACAGATATTTCCTTCACGATCCCACGGGCAGACATCAAGAAAGCCCTGCCGCTGATTCAGGACGTGGCGAAAGGTATCGCGGCCAAATCGGTTGCCGTGACCGAGGCGATCGCGAAGGTTTCGCTGGTCGGCGTCGGGATGCGTTCCCATTCAGGAGTCGCCGCCAAGATGTTCGAAGTCTTGGCGCAGGAAGGCGTAAATATTCTCATGATCAGCACGTCGGAGATCAAGATCTCCTGTGTCATCGATGAAAAGTATGCCGAGCTCGCGATGCGTTCGCTCCATACCGCATTCGGGTTGGATCACTCACCGGCAGGGGACCGAAACGCGAAGTAGAGGATTTCGGCGAGGTGAGTCTCGACAGGTTAGTCTTGCTCCTGGTATCGTTTCCCGTATGGCTCGAAAATCTTCACAACCACGATCCTCACGAGGCAAGCCTGTCGCTTCCTCATTGCCCGACACGCTACCTTATGCCGCCCAGTCGGCGGTGTTAGAAATCTATGACACGACCTTACGTGACGGAGCCCAGGCCGAGGATGTCACCTTTTCGGCGGAAGACAAGGTCCGGGTCGCGCAACAGTTGGATGGGCTGGGCGTCCAGTTCATCGAAGGCGGGTGGCCCGGGGCGAATCCCAAGGACATCGAGTTCTTTCGGATGATCAAGACCGTCCCGTTACAGACGGCGACGGTGGTGGCGTTCGGGTCGACCAGAAAAGCGAGCAATGCGGTACAGAAGGATCCGAATATCCGGGCGTTGCTGGATGCAGAGACCAAGATCATCACGCTCTTTGGAAAAACCTGGTCGCTGCACGTCACCGATGCGCTCGGCATTTCCCTTGTGAAGAATCTCGAACTCATCAGCGATTCCGTGGCCCATCTACGCTCGAAAGGTCGAAGGGTGTTCTACGATGCGGAGCATTTCTTTGACGGGTACAAGACCAATCCGGATTATGCGCTTGAGACCATTCGTCAAGCCGTCGCGGCTGGGGCCGAACGGGTGATTCTCTGCGACACCAACGGCGGAGCGATGCCCTGGGAAATCAAAGAAATTTGCCAGGTCATTCGGCGTGAGTGTGCCGTGCCCTTGGGGATTCACGCCCACAACGATTGCGAAATGGCCGTCGCGAATTCGCTGGTGGCGATCGAAACCGGCGTGGTGCAAGTCCAAGGGACGATTAACGGGATCGGCGAGCGGTGCGGCAATGCTAATCTCTGTTCGATCATTCCCAATCTTGAACTGAAGATGAAACGTCCGGTGTTGAGAGACCGTTTGAGCCATCTTAAGCGGGTCTCGGGATTCGTGACCGAGATCGCGAACCTCATGCCCAATAAGCACCAGCCCTATGTGGGAGATTCGGCGTTTGCCCACAAGGGCGGAGTCCATATCCATGCGGTGCTCAAGAATCCCGCGACCTATGAACATGTGATCCCGGGGTTGGTCGGCAACCGCCAGCGTGTACTGGTATCGGACGCGGCAGGTCGGAGTGGGTTACTGGAGAAAGTTGAGGCCTACGGGATCAAATTGGACAAGGGCCACGCCAAGTTGCAGGAACTGATCGATACCTTGAAGGAGCGTGAAAGTAAGGGCTACCAGTTTGAGGCGGCGGAAGGCTCCTTCGAGTTGCTCATGCGGAAAGCGATGGGGACGCACAGGCCATCTTTCCACCTCCTGGGCTTTCGGGTAATTGTCGAGAAAAGACAAGACCAGGGCGCCTCGTCGTCGGAGGCCACTGTGATGGTGAAGGTCGGCGAAGTGGTGGAACATGCGGCAGCAGTCGGAGCCGGCCCGGTCAATGCGCTCGACCATGCGTTGCGGAAAGCGTTGGAAAAGTTCTATCCCCAGCTACGAGAAGTCAAACTGCTCGACTACAAAGTGCGAGTGCTGTCGGCTGATCGTGGAACAGAGTCCAAGGTCCGTGTGTTGATCGAATCAGGCGATCATAAGGATAAATGGGGCACCGTCGGCGTGTCTGAGAACATCATGGAAGCGAGCTGGCAAGCGCTGGCGGACAGCATCGAATACAAGTTGCTGGCCAAAGACGAATGAGTGGGACATCCAAGCCGGTATCTTTCTTCTTGACAGGTCTTATAACCTCACGTAACTTATAGCGAAACTGCTAATCGTTCGTAGTAAGTTCACAGACGATCATTCGAGAAGTTTGCGCGAGTGTCGGAGGGGAAAGCATGCGAAAGGCAGATATCGCGAACGAAATCTACAAGCAGGTCGGTATTTCGAAAAACGAAGCGGCGGATATCGTCGAACTCGTGCTGAATATGTTGAAAGCGGTGTTGCATAAGGGAGAGTCGGTCAAGATTGCCGGATTCGGAAACTTTGTGGTACGCAGTAAAGGGGCGCGGAAGGGCCGGAACCCTCGGACCGGAGAAGAAATAGGAATCACGCCTCGTCGTGTGGTGACCTTTCGTCCCAGTCAAGTGTTTAAGAAATACGTCAACAGCTAGTCAAGACCCAGCAGACCAGCTCCCAGAGCCTCTTTCCCGTCTTTCGCTTTCCCAACGACAAGAACT
>VBOL01000181.1:0-944 GCA_005887945.1 Nitrospirota bacterium | reverse complement strand
TCGCAACTCACAACGCTTCCCCTTTGGCAAAGGTCCATCCCTTGGGGAAGTCCTCGACGCCTACCACAGAGAACATTCGCATCGACGGCAAGCGACCGCGTACATCATGACAGAGACCCTGAATCAGTTTATGGCTGCGAACCTGATCGAAGAGAACTTTCCCATAATCGCCCTGGAGAAACAGCACTGCAAAGTGTTCAAAGCTGGCTTGCTCAATGGCAGCTTGGCTGGTCGCAGACGGAAGCCTGGACCTGTGACGATCAACCGGAAGCTGAGTGCTCTGCATCACTTCGTCAAGTGGGCGGTGAACAATGAGCACATGGAGGTGGACATCATGGCAGGCTTGGCTCTCCCGCCGCGTCTTGTGTCGGCGTCCCGAACAATCAAAGAAGGCTTTACAGACGACCAACTGCTGGTGATCGTAAAGGCCTTGGCCCCCTATCGCAAGCATGAAGACGTGATGCGCCGGGAGTGGTTTTGGGCTGTGGTGCTCTTGGCTCACTCAGGCTGTAGAGCAAAGGAAGTGATACAACTGCGTTGCGCCGATGTCCGTAAGATCGAGGACATTTGGTGCATGGATGTGGTCTGGGAGACGGGCAACGAACGTGAGCCACAGCTAAAGAACAAAACAAGCACGAGGAAAGTTCCGCTACACTCAGGAGTGCTGGCTGCTGGTTTCCTCGATTGGCACAAGCAGCAGCAAGGACAACATCTCTTTCCTTCACTCGTGTACTTTGGATCAACGAAGACCTCACAATGGTTCTCGTTTCTCTTGGAAGAGCTAGGGATGAAACGGAAGGAGTTGACTCTACATTCTCTGCGTCACAGTTTCGCCGTGGCATTGGAAAAGAAACGTATACATCCGAGTCTCAGTTATCGCTTGCAGGGACACGCTTTGCCTGGTGGGGTGCATGCCACCACGTACCTACGGTCCTTGGAGTACT
>VBOL01000013.1:12659-27055 GCA_005887945.1 Nitrospirota bacterium | reverse complement strand
GCCGTCGCGAGGCGTTCGAGACCGAAGCCCGTCGGGGCTTCTCGCAAGTAAGGCCGACGGAGGTGTATGCGCAGTCCGTCGAGGAGGCCGAACGAGAACAGCCCCGGCGGGCGAGAGGATCGGAGGACGTAGCAGGTATTCATGTATAGTCCAGGCTAGTCGGTTAATCCAGTCAGTCTCTAGTTGTGGTGACCCAGCGCCTCCCAATCAACCGCCATCTTGAGGCCCTCGTCGGCGCGCGTCACCCTGAGACGAGTCCTCGCGCGCTTCGGAGGGCGGCGCACTATCTAGCCACGCAGTTTGCCAAGTCTGGCTGGGCCACCGGGGGCCAGCTTGTGAGTGCGTGGGGAAAAGTCTATCGCAATGTGGTGGCGATTAAGAACCCGGACTGGCCCCGACAAGGAGAGGAGTTGCCCCCACTCCTGATCGGGGCCCACTACGACACCGTGTCCGGATCACCGGGCGCGGATGATAACGCAAGTGGGCTCGTGGTCCTCCTCGAAGTGGCTTATCGCCTTCGCGCGCGACCTCTCACGCGACCCGTCTGGCTCGTGGCATTCTGTCTTGAAGAGCAGGATCGGCTGGGGAGCCAGGCGTTCGCGTCCCGCTTGAAAGCAGAACGCCGTGAGTTGGCCGGTGCGATTATTTTGGAATGTGTCGGGTTCGCCAGGAGCGAGGCCGGCTCGCAGCAGATCCCACCTGGTGTGCCCATTTCGGTGCCGACCCAGGGAGATTTTCTCGCCATTCTGGGCAACGAGGCATCCCGGCCTTTGGTGCTGCAGCTTGAACAGGAGGCCCAGCGGCATGCGGCCCAGCTCAAGCCCCTGTCGTTGGTGGTGCCAGGCCGAGGGGAGGCCATGCCTCATACCCGTCGCAGCGACCATGCTTCGTTCTGGGATGCAGGCTATCCAGCCGTGATGTTGACCGATACGGCGAACTTCCGGAATCCGCATTACCATCGTGAGACTGATACCGTGGACACACTGAATCTCGAATTTCTCTCCAACGTGGCAGCGACGGTGACCGCAACCGCGATTCAGATCGCTGGAGTACGACCATGAAGACGAGTCGCACGAAGCTGGCCCCCGCAACCCGTCGTCTCGTGACCGAGGTCTATGGCCGTCTCGACTATGGCGCACTAGGACCGGTCTACTGTCATGAAGGTGGCAATGAGCTTTGGCGAGCGAAGCGAGGTCCCTGTGACCGTCTCGGGAGTCGGGGTGCCGTTGTGTTGAGGCGGAAGCTAGGACGGGGCGGCCGCAGTCTCTACGTCGGTGCCGGGGTGGCAGAACTACCTGCTTTGATTATGGAAACGGTGGAGCTGGGTCGGACGGTGGAACCCTATAATCTCCGGAGAGCCGAAGTCGCAGCGCTCAACCGTGCCTGCCACTCGATTCCCCTCACGTTCCATGCGATTGATGCGGCCAGCGCGAAGGGCCGATTCGATCATCTCTGGATGGTCAGTGTGTTGAATGATCCTGAGCGGTTCCGGCATCTGTCGCCTCTGTCTTATGGACGAGGCAATCCTCTCACACTCGACCCTCTGAAGTTTGGCAAAGAACGCCGCATCGTGCGTGCATTGGTTGCACATTGTATGGGAAGGCTCGCGAAGCCTGGACTCGTCACGACCACGACAGAAGAAGTCCTGTGGATTGCAGAGTGGTGCCATCGGCACCGAGTGTCCTACCGGGTTGGGAAACGCTACTACCCGACGGCACTGGTGGGCGACCCGATTTGTTTTATTCAAATCGGCAAGGGAGGTAAAGGGTCTGGGCGAGGCGTCTGAAATCTAGACTTGGAAGCCGGGTTTGGTTCTCGATGAGTTGTCTAAGTACTGGCCTGCGTACTTCACGTAGTTCTCCGCCGACTCTTTAATCCACGCAAGTTCGGCTTCTGACACTGCGCGCCGAACACGGCCCGGCGATCCGAGGATCACGCACTTCGGCGGCACAAGCATGCCTTCCACCACCAGCGTACCGGCCCCCACCACCGAATCCTCTCCGATCACGGCTCCGTCCATCACAATGGCCCCCATCCCGATCAGCACACGATCCTTAATCGTGCAGCCGTGGAGTATCACCGCATGGCCGATGGTCACCTCGTTGCCGATGATCAGCGGATGGGTATCGTGGGTGACATGGAGTATACAGAGGTCCTGCACGTTAGTCCGGTCACCGATCCGGATATAGTGCACGTCCCCACGAATGACGGCATGGAACCAGACGCTGCAGTGCTCGCCTAGTACGACATCGCCGATGACGACGCCGGTCTCTTCGATAAAACAGGACGTGGGAATAGTGGGTTTGATACCCTGAAATGTACGGATCATGCAGCGCACTGTAGGAGAATCGACCCGCGATCTGCAAGGGGGGAGTGGGTCAGCTTGATTTCTGGCTTCTCATGAATATTTCGGATTAGATAACCGCGCCCGAACCTGTTCGATCGTGTGCAACAACGCCTGATGGGTTCGGCATCCCGCAACGAGCTTCGCCTCGGAAACAGTCACCGGCTTATAGGGCGACACAAACCGGTCTTTTAGGCGGGTGATTCGAGCCGCCGAGAGGTCTAACCGCTCGATAGAAATCGTGCCTGACGCCACCGCCTGCTCCACGGCTCCGAAGGCGGCGACTTCCCGATCTCGATCTTTGCAAATCAATAAGACATCGCATCCCGCGAGTACCGCACGAACCGCAGTGTCTTCCACGCCATAATGGTCGATAATCGCGTGCATTTCTAAGTCATCCGTCAACACCACTCCGTTGTATTGCAGCTCCTGGCGCAAGAAATCGTTGATGATGGTCGGCGAGAGTGTAGCCGGCAATTCGTGATCGAGGGCCCGGTAGAGCACATGCGCGGTCATCATCGATGCGACCCCCTGTTTGACAGCACGGCGGAACGGGGGCAACTCGATGACCTCCAATCGCTCACGCGATGCCTCGACCACCGGAAGTTCTTTGTGGGAATCGGCGTTCGTATCGCCGTGACCGGGAAAGTGCTTGCCGCAGGCTACGACCTTGTTGTCTTGCAGCCCTGCCGCCGTCGCCAACCCCAGCTCACAGACCACATCCGGCGTCGTACCGAACGCGCGGTCGCCGATGATCGGATTGTCCGGATTGCTGTTCACGTCGAGCACCGGCGCCATATTCATGTTCACGCCCACCGCCCTCAGCTCTTTGGCAATGGTGGCAGCAGCCGCGTACGCCAATTCGGTTGAGTTGCAGCGGCCTAACAGGTCGCAGGGGGGAAAAATCGTAAAGCCCTTCGGAAGACGGGAGACCCGACCACCTTCTTGATCGATCGAGATCAACAGCGGCGAATGGGGGCTGCAGGCTTGCAGATTGTTGGTCAGGTCGACCATCTGCTCGACGGATTCCAGGTTTCGCGAGAACAGAATGACACCGCCCGGTTTGTACTCTTTGATGAACGCGGTCAGATCGGGCGTCACCGATGTGCCCAGAAACCCGACCATGAAGAGCTGCCCGATCTTTTCGCGCGAGGTCAGTCGATATCGCTCCAATGCTAGAGGCTCCGATCAATCAGGTATTGCACCAATAACCTGGTTCCAATCGCTGTGGGACCTTTCGGAATGTAGGCCCGTTCCCGCTCGCTCCAATCGGTACTGGCAATATCGAGGTGCACCCACGGGCAGTCCCCCACAAACTTGCTCAGAAAGAGCGCCGCGGTGATCATGCCGCCGCCACGGCCACCGATGTTGCGCATATCGGCGACATCGCTCTTGAGCTGTTCGAAATATTCTTCCCACAAGGGCATCTCCCACACTCGCTCACCGGCCTTCTGTCCCGACTTCCGGACCTGTTCTTTGAGCGTCGAGTCGCTTCCGAACATTCCGATCGCAAATTGGCCGAGCGCCACGACGCAAGCCCCCGTGAGCGTTGCAATGTCGATCAAAGCCGCCGGCTTATAGCGCATCGCATAGGCGAGGCCGTCGGCCAGAATGAGCCGGCCTTCCGCATCCGTGTTCTGCACTTCGACGGTCTTCCCCGACAGCGTCGTCACGATATCGCCCGGCTTCATCGCCCGGCCGCCCGGCATGTTTTCCGCCACGGGCAGGATACTGATGAGGCGTAGCGGAAGCTTGAGTCTGGCCGCCGCCCGAATCGAGGCCAGAACTTCGGCCCCCCCTGTCATATCGGCCTTCATGTGTTCCATATTTTCGGCAGGCTTCAGCGAGATCCCGCCCGTATTGAAGGTGATCGTTTTCCCGACCAGTACGACCGGACGTTCGTCCTTTTTCTTGGCTCCGTTGTATTCAAGGATGATGAACTTGGGCGGCTCCTGGCTCCCGCGCGCTACGCCGAGCAGCGCCCCCATCCCCAAACGCTCCATCTCATTCTGCTCGAGAATCTTGATCGTGATCCCTTCAGCCTTGGCGAGGGTCTTCGCTTCGTTGGCGACTCTGGTGGGGGTCAGGACATTGGAGGGATGATTACAGAGGTCTCGGACGAAGACGGTTGCCTCTGCTGTGGCGACGCCGCGCCGGACCCCTTCAGTGACCTGCCGCAACTGACTCTTCCTCGGGATGAGAATCCTCATCCCCGCGACATCTTGCCCTGAGGCGGCGTCGCTCCTGTAGACGGTGAACTGATAACTGCCCAGGATCGCCCCTTCAACCATCGCTTGTGTCACCTCGACCCATGACATCTCGCCAGGCGTCACCGTCGGAAGCACCACTGCATAGGACCCTACCTTCGCCTGACGGACGCGCTTCGCGGCTGAGCCCATCGCTTGCCGGATCGTCTCAATCGTCACCTCGTTCTTCTTCCCCAAACCGACCAGCACCAGCCGCTTCGCTGGCACCGCGTCCTGCGTGTGATACAGCAATACTTCGTTGGCCTTGCTTTCGAACTCCTCGGATTGCACTAGCTTGCTCAACGCGCCCCCGAGGGCCCGATCGAGCAGGGCCGCATCCTGTTTGGCCAATGCCTCTCCTTCACAGTGCGTGAGCACCAACACCTCCGCGGATGCTGTCTCCGCTCGCCCAACATGTATCGTGACCTGCATGATCTTCATTCACGTCTCCTTCGTTCTCGTCGCTCGTCGTTCGTCTCTCTCGGTTTCGGGCTTGGAGTTTCTGGTTTCTAGTTCGCCAACAACTTGAAACTCTTATTCGAAATACGTTTCACGCTTCTCACACCCCTCGCATGTCGGGCGCCCATATATATTTATGCAACTGCATCTGGAGCCGTACCGGAAGCTTATCGGCCAGGATCCATTCTGCCAGCTCACGCACATCGAGCGCGCCGAAGACCGGACTGAAGAGCACCGAACAACGGCTGGCTACGTCATATCGGGCAAGAATCTCACGGGCCCAGTCGTAGTCGGCTCGGTCGGCCAACACAAACTTCGTCTCGTCTTTGGCCGCCAGCTGAGAAAGATTCGGCCAGTGCATCCGATCCGTCATACCGCTCCCCGGACACTTCACATCCAGGATGACATGCGCACGTGGATCGACCGGCGCGATATCGACGGCGCCACTGGTCTCAAGGAGGACCGTATACCCGGCATCACACAGTCTGGTCATGAACGGGAGGCTCTCGGGTTGGACAAGCGGTTCCCCTCCGGTGACCTCCACGAGGCGGCATCCATAGGTTTGCACCGTAGCCAGGGCCTCATCGATCGAGCACTCGTGCCCTCCGTAGAAGGCGTAGTCGGTATCGCACCACGTGCAGCGGAGCGGGCATCCGGTCAGTCGTACAAACACACAGGGCTGTCCGGCGTAGCTCGACTCACCTTGAATGCTATGGAAGATCTCGGTGATGCGCATGACTCAAGACGTGAAACGTGAAACGTTGATCGTGAAACGCAATCCCGACACGTGTGGGCGCCGTATGACGGCAGAATCGATTGACGTTGAACGATTCACGGCGTTACTCCCACGTTGTGATAGGCCAGCCGAGGCGTTGCGCCGTGCGAGCCATGCCCCGGATCGGGTTGACCACCAGGGGGTACCCGACCAATTCAAGAATGTCGCGATCGCCGGGGCTGTCGCCATAGGCATAGGAGCCTGCCAGATCAAGGCGCATCCCCTGAGCGTGGGCGAGGATTAGCTCACACTTGCCACGGCCATAGGGCAACGGGGGAATCAACGCACCAGTATAGATGGAATCCCGTTGCTCCGGCTTCGCCGCGAAGACCGTAGGCACGTCCAAGAACTCTGCAAGGGGCACAATCAAAAAATCAGGCGCACCCGTCACAAGAATCAGCTGGTGACCGGCCTGTCGATGCGCATCCAGCCTCGCGCGACCCTGCGCGGACAGCTTGCCGATCATCTCGGCCTGACAGAAGTCCCGCGCATACGATTCAATGTCTGCGGGGCACTTGCCCGTCAGATACACTTTTCGTTCTCGGAGCGAGTGCAGCGAGAAGGGGGGCACGTGCCTCGCCAGCCAGGCAACACTCCGGCTCAACTCGCCCCATCCTACCAGACCACGCCGCCACAGAAACCGGAAAAATCGTACCTCGCTGGCCTCTCCAGGTAGGAGCGTATTGTCGACGTCGAACAACGCAGCGACGGACCCCTGTGCCCGTCGTTCAACGACATCATCGAGCGTGAAAATGAGGCTGTGGTGACTCTGCACAACGTTGGGGGACCCGGTGAGTATGACCCGCCAGATTCTACCGGAGCGTCCATTGATTGACAAGGATTTTGGCCCACTTCTATAATACGCCTCCTTCGGACTGCCGTTCGTCGTGCGTGAAGCGTGAAGCGCATGCACGAAACAACGTGACAGCCTGTTTCAGCATCCCGAATTGCAGGGGCTTCAAAAATCCCTGCAACATGGCCGCAGCAAGCGAAAGCCCGAGGAGGTACAGACTGCACTTCGTGTGAGCCGTTCGTCCTTTACATGGACCTTGGCGAACGGAAATGTCCTTCAAGTGATTCCGAGGTCCGACGGGTTTTGTTCTGTACGTTGAGGGGTTGAGCGACGTGAGAACGCAGTTGCTGGGGTTTTTCAGGCTCCTGCCGAGTGCCGAAGTGGTGAAATGGCAGACACGCACGTTTGAGGGGCGTGTGGCGCAAGCCGTGCGGGTTCAAGTCCCGCCTTCGGCACCAAATTAAATATCCTCGTTCCTGCCCCCTGTTAAACAGGCTCGCGCGTCATAGCGCGGGAGCTATCCTTCCAGGTTCACTCTGTATCTCTGATACTCGCCACCCTCCATTGAACCGCCCGTAGACCCATTTGGATCTAGACTTTCAACGGCTTTCCATAGGACACTGACGTCCTCTCAAGTTACCGTGCAGAACCAACCAGTTGGGGTGCGCAATGCGGTCCTTGCCACCCGATCTGCACCCAACATATAAGCTGTCATTGCGTCTTATGGAATTCCACCGCGAACGCTCTTGCTTCCTTTCCCATAACTCCCACTCGATCCGGCACCGAAGTGAACCCTCAACGCATTATGTAATCGCGCATCCCCGATCTCGCCGTCGTCACCCGCACTCAGTCATCTCACGTGGCCATTGCACGTGGCAAGGAGTTGCACCATGAGTAGTACCGATCATCTGTCGGAACTTGAATCCCTGCGATCGCAGGTAGTAGACCTCGCGCGCGAACTCGCCGAGCGAGACCAATCGATGCGAGCACAAAGCCATCATTTTGAAGAGACGATGCAGGATCTCCGCGAACAATCACATCTCTTGCATACCATCATCGAAGGGACAGCGGCCGAGACCGGGGATGAGTTTTTCGCCTCACTCGTTACCCACTTGACCGCGACGTTGCATGTGCAGTATGCGGTCATCGGTGAAGTGTTTGAAGGCCGGCTCAAGAAGATCCGCACCCTCGCGGTCTCGGCTGGAGGCACCCTCGTCGACAACTTCGAATATGAACTTGCCCATACGCCCTGTGCCACAGCACTGACACAGACCTTCGCCTGTTTCGACCGGGATGTCCAGGCAACGTTTCCTCGGTTCCAGCATTTGGCAGACCTCGGAGCCGAAAGCTATTGCGGTGTGCCGCTCCGGACGAAAGGCGGAGCAGTCATTGGATTGCTCGCCGTGATGGATACAAAGCCGTTGCAACATGGCGACTATCTGCAGCCCCTGTTGGGAATCTTGGCCCCGCGCGTTGTAGTGGAGTTCGAGCGGAGGCGAGCCGAGCAGGAACGTGCCCAGGCCCTGGCCGATTTACACAATGTCATGGAAACCGTTCCTGATGTGATGTTCACCCTCGACACCCAAGGCAACTTGGTGAAATGGAATCGTCGTCTCGGGGACGTCACGAGATATAGTCCAGAGGAATTGCTGAACAAGCCTGCCTTGGCCTTCGTCCCTCTGGAAGAACAGACCCGCACCGCCGCCGCAATTCAGCGGGCCTTCACGGAAGGGTACGCCGAACTTGACGGTCAGATGCTCACCAAAGACCTCCGTACCATTCCCTACCACTGGACCGGTGCCCTACTCAAGAATCATCACGGCGAACCTATCGGTATCACCGGAATCGGACGAGACGTATCTGACAAAAAGCGGGCGGAAGAAGAACTGACACAACAACGACGCCATCTCATTGACGCCCAGGCCCTCGCTCATCTGGGGAGTTGGGACTGGGAGATCGATACGGGCGAGGTCTGGTGGTCGGACGAACAATTCAGGATCTTCGGCCACGAGCCTGGGGCCATCGCGGTCACGTACGACACATCCCTGGCCTCGCTGCACCCGGATGATCAGGACTCTGTCCTAGCTGCCATCAACGATGCGCTCCTCGGAAAGCGCGTCTACGATGTGGAATATCGCATCGTCCGTCCGAACGGCGAAGTCCGGTTTATCCATACGCGCGGCGACGTCTATCGGGATGCGACCGGACATCCCCTCAGCATGGCTGGCACTGCCCTCGACATCACCGAACGGAAGCGGATCGAAGATGCGCTCCGCGCCAGCGAAGAACGGTGGCACCTTGCCGTGCGCGGGAGCAACGACGGAATCTGGGATTGGAACATCCAAACAGGCGACGTCTTCTTTTCCTCGCGTTGGAAAGCGATGCGCGGGTTCGATGACCATGAAATCAAGAACGATGTCAATGAGTGGCGAAGCCGCATCCATCCCGACGATCTCGGCCGCGTGCTCCAGAGTATCGATGCCTACTTGGCCAAACACGCTCAGGAGTTCTGCGAAGAATATCGGGTCCAACGAAAAGACGGGTCCTACATGTGGATTTTGGATCGGGGCATGGCCCTTTGGGCTGACGACGGTACCCTCCTCCGCATGGCTGGATCCGAGTCGGATATCACGGAGCGCAAGCGGACGGAAGAGGCCTTGCGCGTGAGTGAAGAACGCTTCGCGCTGGCAGTAGCGGGATCAACCGATATCCTCTGGGATGGCCACCCGCTTCCCGACAAACCATGGTATGCGCCACAGACACCGATCTGGTGGTCGCCGCGAGTCCGGGAATTGCTTGGCATGGAGGAGTCAGAATCGTTCGAGACGCTCGAACAATGGGCTGCAAGACTTCATCCCGAGGACAAGGATCGCGTGTTCGGCCAACTGACTGCGCATAATGAGCACCGAGTTCCGTACGATGCCGAATACCGGCTGCGCAACAATCGAGGCGACTATCGCTGGATTCGCGGGCGTGGACAGGCAATGTGGGATGAGCAGGGAGAAATCCGTCGAATGTCCGGCTCATGCCAAGACATCACCGACCGCAAGTGGGCCGAGGAGGCAATCAGGGAAGCCGAGTTGCGCTACCGGACCATCTTCGAACAAGCAGGAGCGGGAGTCGCGCAAATCGACTCCCACACGGGCCGATTCGTCCAGGTCAACCGTCGCTACTGCGAGATTGTGGGCCTGACGGAAGCCGAGATGCTGGCCACCACGTTTGGAGTCATCACGCATCCGGATGATCTGCAGAGCGATCTCGAGAACATGACACGCCTGCTCCGCGGGGAGATACGCTCCTTCACGATGGAGAAACGCTACATCCGCCCAGACGGCGGCATTGTGTGGGTCAACCTGAACGTCGCCCCGTTGTGGGGACCAGGCGAGCAGGCCATTCATCACATCGCCATTGTCGAAGACATCACCGAGCGCAAGCGGGCGGAGGAGGCGTTACGCACAAGCGAAGAACGCTACCGGTCCTTGGTAGACAACGCCCCAATCGGCATCTTCGTGAATAAGGCCGGACAGTTCGTCTATGCCAATCGGGAGATACAAAGAATTCTCAACGCGACGTGTGCCGAGCAGCTGCTCGGCACACCGGTGTTGGACCGGATTGCTACGGAGTTCCACCAGGTGGTGAAAGACCGCATCCACGCTTTGATGGATAACCGACAGCCGGTTCCGTCGCTGGATGAACAGTATGTGAGGCTCGACGGGTCACGGGTTGACGTGGCCGTCACGGCGATTCCCACCTCCTTCGACGGGACGCCCGTGATGCAAGTACTGGTGCTCGATATCGCGGAGCGGAAACACATGGAAGAAGCTCTACGCCAACGAGAGCGTGACCTGCGCGCCGCGATTGAGGAACGCGAACGGATCAGCCAAGACTTGCATGATGGTATCTTACAGTCGCTCTTTGCCATTGGCCTCTCCCTCGAAACGACCAAATTGATGATGTCCTCACGGACTCGCAAGATGTCCGGCCCGCCACTTGATCAGGGCATTGTTCAGTTGAATTGCGTCATGCACGAGATCCGGAACTTCATCGCGGGGCTGGGATCGGACCTGCTCCATGGGAAGGACTTGCCGATGGCGCTGAAGCACATGCTGGCATCGCTGACGGAGAACCAGGCCACGCGTGTGCGCCTCGCGGTCGAGTACCGTGCCGCGCAGGCCGTATCAGCAGAACAGTCCCTCCACCTGCTCCTCGTCATCCAAGAAGCGGTGAGTAATTGTATCCGGCACGGCCACGCGCTAGAGGCCACAGTGTCGCTCAAGATGTTGAAGCAGGGTGTCCGGCTGAGCGTACGAGACAACGGCCGTGGATTCAACCCGAAGGTCGCCAAGGGGACCGGGCATGGGTTGCGCAATATGGCTGTCCGTGCGCGGAAGATCGGAGCACGGTTTACCGTCATGTCAAAGGTGAACGAGGGGACACGCATCGTTCTCGATTTGCCGAAAGAGGCCTCCGATGTCCTCCGCTAGGACCAAACCGATTCGCCTGCTCTTGGTCGACGATCACGAAGTGGTCCGTGTTGGCCTGCGAACCGTCTTGCACAACAACCACAGCATTACCGTCGTCGGTGAAGCAGGAACCAAAGCCGCTGCGGTGCGGGCAGTCAAGCGACTCCGACCGGACATCGTCCTGATGGACGTTCGACTCCCGGATGGCTCCGGGGTCGAAGCCTGTCGTGATATTCTTGCCAGTCATCCCACGACACGCATCATCTTTCTCACATCGTATGCCGATGATGAGTCTGTCCTGGCGGCCGTGTTGGCCGGCGCACAGGGATACGTCCTAAAAAATATTGACTCCATCCTGCTGATTCGATCGATTCGTACCGTCTCCAACGGTCAATCGATTCTCAATCCGGCCCTCACCCAGCGGGCGCTGAATTGGATTAAAGCCTGGCCGGAGCAGAACGGTCCGGTACGGGGACAATCCCTTTCCCCTCAGGAAGAGCGCGTGCTGGCGTTGGTGGCAGAAGGTTTGACCAACAAGGAAATTGCGGCCACGATGCAACTCAGCGATAAGACGGTCAAGAATTATCTCGCCAACATGTTCCAAAAACTGCATATCTCACGACGCGCACAAGCCGCCTCTTTCTTCGTCAAGCGTCAGGCCTGACGGCACGCCCGCGCCGACGCGTCCTTAGCCCGGATGCTGGAGACCGTGGCGCGTGAAGCGTGAGACAGACGAAAAAGGCATGATCCGAAGTTCGTGGTTCGAAGTTCCGAAAATCTCGAACGTTGGACCTCAAACCCTCACCCGTCTCGCTTGTCTCGTGCGGCGATCCTGCCGGAGCCAAATGCCCCTATAAAATGTTAATTAACGACTCGATACACACCTTCGCGTCGATGTCGATATACCATCGGCATTGACTATGACGCATTGGTTGTTTGCCCGTTCACCGCGGAGATGGTAAAGTTCCGAAGTCTTCTCTAGAAGACACAGCGCGCGGGGAACCGAGGTCCGGAGTCATTCACCAAGCCCAGGGCACGATGCCATCTGTTTTTGTCGTCGATGACGAGGACCAAATCCGCCTATTGATTCGCGAAACATGGGAGCAGGCCGGCCATCACGTCACGGAAGCGCGTGATGGGAAGGAGGCCCTCCAGCAGTATCCGCTAGCCCCGGCCGACCTGGTCATTATGGACATTCTCATGCCCGATCAGGATAGCCTGGAGACCATCCACGTTGCGACGGGAATTTCCGAACGTGAAAGTCATCGCGATCACCGGCGGCAGTGACATGATTGGTATTCTTAATTTTCTCGACGTCGCTAAAATGTTGGGCTCTCATAGTATCCTTCTGAAGCCCTTTGAGATGAAGACCCTCCTCGACCCCATCCAAGCGGAATTGCAAGCCTACAGGGTGTTGAAAAAGTCGCTCTTCTCACCCGCCAGGCCCCGACATTATTTCACCCTCCCGCCCTGATTCTGGCAAGACGGACTCTTCGCCCTGGGGACGCGTCTTTTCCCATGCGGCGTTCTCGCATCGCTCTCAAGAATCGTGAAAGGTGATAGGTGAAAGGTGAAACGTGAAACGTGAAACGTAGGACTGCCGAGGGCTCTCCCTCTGAAACTTTTCACGTTTGACGATTCACGTCTCACAGATTGCTGGTGCAGAGTGGGCGAGCTTGACCATCAGTCAGAGAATCGCTAAGGTGGGGGCTCCGTTGAGAACCAGAGAGCTGTGGGAGAAGGGCTTGCGCGAATATGCCTCGTCTCAGGAGAGGACCACGATCACAATCGCGGCGGCGAGGAACGGATCGTCCGCACCCCTTGGTCGGGGTGTTGGGCGGAAGCAGATCCGATTTCCCGATCTTAGAAAAGGCTGTTGCGATTCTGACGGATCTCGGGATACCGCACGAATTGATGGTCGTCTCCGCGCACCGGACTCCGGATCGCTTGTTCGCCTATGCAGAACAAGCGCCCGGCCGTGGGATCGAAGTCATTATTGCGGGTGCCGGCGGGGCGGCCCATCTTCCCGGGATGCTGGCTGCGAAAACGTATCTGCCGGTCATCGGGGTACCGATCCCGACGGAGAATCTTCGCGGACTTGATTCGCTCCTCTCCAGCGTGCAAATGCCAAGAGGGATTCCCGTCGCCACGGTGGCCATTGGAGGGGCGGAGAATGCCGGTTTGCTTGCGGCGCAAATCCTGGCGGGCCGGTATCCAGCGATTGCCGCTCGCGTGAAATTATTCCGTCAGACACAGACGGACGGCGTGCTCCAGTCTCCTGAAGCGAAGGGCCTGGTGACCGGAACGAAAGGTCCAGGCCGTTTGAGTCGCCGGTCGTGAAGGCCGTGGTCATCGAGCCAGGATCTGTCCTGGGCGTCCTGGGCGGCGGACAATTGGGCGCCATGTTCACCATGGTGGCATGCCGTCTCGGGTATCACGTCGCCGTCTGGGATCCAGATCCAGAGGCGCCGGCTCATCGTGTTGCCACGCACAGCTTTCCCGTTCCGTTTAACGACCCGCACATTCTTGGGCGCTTTGCCGACCTGGTCAGCGTTGTGACCTATGAATGGGAAAATATCCCGGCGGAACTCTGTCGAGCGTTGGAGCAGCGGAAGCCGGTTCGTCCGTCGAGTGCTGTCCTGTGCGTGATTCAGGATCGCCTCGAACAAAAGGAGTTCTTGGCCTCCAACGGATTTCCCGTTTCCCCCTTCGCCGGCCTGACCGCTCCCGATCAATTGGCGACCACCGTTCGACAGGTCGGCTATCCTGCCCTCTGTAAGACGGCAACGGCCGGTTATGACGGCAAGGGACAGACGAGAATCCTCCGAGAGTCCGATGTCCGAGAGGCGGAACGAGCATTGTCGGAATCCGCTCGCCCTGGCATGCGATGGATCGTGGAGTCCTTGGTGCCGTTTGAACGGGAACTCTCGATACTGGTGGTCCGTGGAGTTGACGGAAAGTCTTGCACCTATCCGTTGGCTGAGAATGAACATGAAGAAGGGATTCTTCGAACCACCATGGTGCCAGCCCCAGGATCTTCAGCTGTGGCCGAGCGAGCAGCCGCTCTTGCGCTTCAGATCGTGGATCGTCTGGAAGGGGTCGGGGTATTTTGTCTCGAATTGTTTCAGCTGTCCAACGGGGAACTTCTCATCAACGAGATTGCCCCGCGGCCACATAACTCAGGCCATTACACGCTCGATGCCTGCAGCGTGTCCCAGTTTGAGCAACAGGTTCGTGCCATCTGCGGGGTGCCGCTTGGTGAAGTGCGTCTGCTGAGCCCAGCCGTCATGGTGAATCTCATTGGGGACGATGCCGC